>CACYDY010000268.1 GCA_902773245.1 uncultured Ruminococcus sp. | reverse complement strand
GATCTTTTATTATTTTTCTTGTCCGACCATTTGGTCGGAGGTTGTACCGACCGTTTCGTCGGAGGTCTACCGACCATTTCGTCGGAGGTAGTACCGACCGATTGGTCGGAGCTTCTCCGATCGGCGTGATATTTTTCGTTTGTCATTCTTTGCCGAAATCGGTCAGTCCGATTTTTCATTTTCGGGTCTTAGGTTCTCCTAACAAGCGAATGATTTTCTTTGAAAATCGCGGTTTGTCCGACAAAGCGCAATGCTTGCTATAACAGTAATCTCAATGGTGGTGTTTGAACGTTTTTTGAATTTATTAAAGCGTATTTCCGACAGATCTGCAAGGAGAAATTTGTCGGCTGTGTATGTTTTTCGTTCCTGTGAGACGTATGTTATCAAAAAAATTTTTTCGGAAAATTTGAAGCCAAACCGTCCTTTATGCTGTTATAATATATAGAAGCGCTTCACACAAACAATTTCGAGGGGGGAACGCAATGAAAGACAGGCTTGCTCAAGGGCTGAGAAAACACGACGAAAAGGCTTTGGAGAAGACTATCGAGCAGTATTCACGCTTGGCAGCTTCCGTAGTATACAGCGTATCGAAGGGCAGCCTTACGAAGGAAGACATTGAAGAGGTCGTGTCAGACGTATTCGTAACGCTCTGGAACAACGCCGACAAGGTGCTGGACGGCAGACTGAAAGGCTACATATGCACCATCGCAAGGACGCGGACGCTCAATAAACTGTCAGCAGAAAGCAGCATCCCGATTCTTAACATTGACGATTACGACCCCGAGGACAATTTCTCCATCGCCGACGAAACGGAGAAGAAGGACATTCACCGTGAGCTTCACGAGATAATCAAAGAGATCGCGATGCCCGACCGTGAGATACTGATCCGGTACTATTTTCACTGCCAGACGGTATCTCAGATCGGCGAGGAAATGGGTATCAAGATCGGCACGGTCAAAACAAAGCTGAGGCGGACGCGGGAGAAGATCAAAGCGAAGCTGATTGAAAGGAGTTACACGATATGAAAACTACATTCAAAGAAGTTATTCGCGAGCTTGACGATGAATTAACAGATATAGGGTTTAATACGGAGCATACTCCGGATATTGACATTGAAAAGATAAAGGGTGAAGTGTTTATGCGCATCAATGAAAATAAAAGCGGTAAGAAGCCGCTCGGGAAATCATTATTTGTGATACTTGCAGCCGCTGTTATCCTTGCGGCAGGAACTATAGGCGCAGTTGCCTCCGGAAGCATTCGGGCTGTTTTCGACAATTATTTCAAAAGCGAAGCAGAGATGAACGACCTCGGTCTGTTCGGCGGTGAAAACGTTGAGATAACGACATACGACGATACGCTGAATGTTGAGCTTCTCGGCACTATAAGCGACGGTGAAACAGGCTATTCGGCGATAGCCGTTACAAAGAAGGACGGCAGCCCCATTATCGGTGAGGATCAGTACTTAAACAGCCGCATAAGTATGTGGATGGCGAACAGCTTTGAGTTTATCCGCGGCGACGAGGAGCCGTCTCAGCGGGGCGCGATCACAAGGGCACGTGCACAGCTTTCCGACGACCGCACAACGCTGTACATTTACTCCGACTACACACGCTCGGAAGACGATCTTAACGACCTGAGAGTGACATATCACAATAACATCATAGGCGGCTACAGGATCGACCGGGTGATCTACGAGGAGGAAATGCCGGAAATACAGCTTGGAGAAGGCGCAGAGGAATACGAAGAAGGCGAACGCGGCAGAAATGCAACTGCACAGGCGTATGCCGCAGACCGTCTCCGTGAGGAATACGGAATTAACGAGGACGAGTGCATTTGGGCGAGGATCGACAACAAGTTCGTATACGCACAAGGTGAGGAAATAGAGCTGGAGATACCCTTTGACTTAAGCTTTGACTTCGTCAACAGCGTAAATGACATGATCGAGAGTGAAATCTCGGCAGAGAGCGAACCCGAGATCGTACAGGAATACACAAGGAACGCAAAGGTGACGATCTCTCCGCTCGGCGTTTATCTTTCGGGAGAATGCGATGAGATAAATATAGAGTACAAGAGAGACTGGGAGGACAAATGCTTCATCTCCCCCGATCTTTACGGCGGCTCATACGCCCTGCTTGACGACGGTACGATTTATTACATCATCATAAACGAGGGCGGTCAACGCACAGCCGACGATAGCGGCGTTTACCACGAAACGGTACACCTCGACTACTCGCTGACGAAAGGAATGCAGTTAGACCTTGGTAGCAACCGCATAACCGTCGATATTGACAAGATACAGACTGTGGTCATCAACGGCGACACCGTATATACGAAGTAAAATCTGATCAAACACAAATACAGCCGACAGAGCATTAGTACGCTTTGTCGGCTGTTGTCGGTTTGTGGCGAGATCAAGGGATAACATTTTTTTCAAACCGGCAGGCAACCGGTAGGCAGGGCAGGATTTTTGCATAAAAAGCAACCAAGCCTAAGGTGTAACAAACGGCTTGGTTGTGCGGTTTTTTGAGGTTTTGATTTTTCAAGGCAGGCAAGAGATATTGTCCTTACCAAAAGCAAATGTTAAATATCCGCACTGTTCGATAACGTCTCAAAAACGGATTAAACAAGCGGTTTTCTGACATTTCCCAAGGTGGTATCTAACGCTGATATTCGCTTTGTTTTGATAATGTATGTAGGCAGGGTCGGCAATCGCCAACAAGTGAGACTTGCACGCCGGTCGCGGTTGTTCCCTAAGAGTCGGAGCATTTGCTTTTGAGGAAAGATCGGTTTTTCACAATTCCTGAAAGTTTTATTTTATTGCTTCAATGTTATCGGCGTAAATGCAGTATTTGCCTGTTCTTGGTGTGAACGAAATTCTGTGACCGGGCTTCAAGATCTCGGCTGCGTTTTTCATTTGAGAGAACATGGTCTCGTTTACGGTGTATTTAACGTTGTTGTCGCCTATGATATATGCATAATACGTGAAGTTTCCTTTCTTGACGACATTTACCCTTCCCG
>CACYDY010000267.1 GCA_902773245.1 uncultured Ruminococcus sp. | reverse complement strand
GTGATGGAGCAGATGATGGGAATCGAACCCACACGATCAGCTTGGAAGGCTGAAGTTCTACCACTAAACTACATCTGCATTTCTCTCAGCGACGATATTTATTATATCATACTCAAAACCGTTTGTCAAGAGATTTTTTAATTTTTTTATTTTTAATCATCCAAACGATCTTGAAGCTCAGCAGTTTCTCGCTGACAACGATATTTATTATATCACAAATTTTGGATTTGTAAAGACCTTTTTTGAAAAAATTTCAAATTTAACTTTCTTCACATTATTTTGATGATACTTTTAAAAATTTTAATTAATTATCAACATATAATCACTTCTCAAATCAAGCAGCGACAATGGGCGGCAAAAAGTATCTGCCGCCCGAAGCTTTATGGTTACGTACTCTCTGTGCCTTCAAGACTAAGATGGCTGCCCGAAAAGAACAATCTGTTATTAAGTCTGATCTTACCAACCTTTCCCGATTCACTTTGAATTTTTCTGTACACATGCTCGGCTGCCAGCTGCTTGGTATACGACGTCACATTCACAAGAACCGTCTGATTTGAGGAGCTTCCATAATTACACTTGGTAAAATCTATGGACTCAAGAGAATCATGTTTCTCCGTCACCAAATAAGACTGAGTGAGCGTGGAATCCTCCTTTGTCAATGCGCAGAAAATAAATCCGTTGACTTTCTCACCATTCTCGTTCACAAAGGTCGTAAAAAAGTTCTGAAAAGTTCCGTCAGGAACGCTTGATGTAGTGTTGGCAACCTGTTGAAATGTAGTAAAAGCGGCGCCATATGCAGTTTTTACCATACTGTACCCATATATTGTTCCATTTGCTTTCTGGTCTACATAAGCTTTGTTCACGCCGTCGGTCGTACCCTGACCGACATTTATCGAAACTCTTACACCGTCGGACGAATCGTCGACAATTTTCAAAAACATCTTATTGCCGCTGTCAAGATAGATCTTTATATTCGGGTCTTCTCCCTGCTGTACCGTAAGATTCTCCTCAACGCTCACGCCCTGAAAACCGCTGAACAGATCCTTGAAATCGCTGCAAACGTTTTCAAAAAAATTGCTTACGGAAACAATTCCCTGTCTTCTGATAATTTTGTTTGTCTGCATAAAAACCTCCTATTTATTCTAAGGAACCACTGATTAAATCACACCCTACGGGCTTGGCACTCATCTTGCTTGCCTTTTTTCGTCAAATTGCACTCAAATCGTTTGAAATACGTAAGTATTACTGCACGATTTTCGTACAATTTGCCTGAAAAAATTCTACACAATATGAGCACCAGATTTAATCAGTACTTCCTTAATACTCATCAATAACCTGCGCATTGCCGCACACAGGGTCAATAACTATGCTGTTGATCTCGGACAAAACATTCCCGCACACAGTATCCGCAGCTGCGCCCGATGTCATTATTTCTGCCCTGCCCTCAATAGCGCCTACTCTTATTTTGGCGATCAGACCCGCATATTCCGAAGTCTTTGTAGGATAAGGAACCTCTATTTTATGACCTCGAATAGCCTCTCTGATCCCGTCGAAATCATCTATTGCCTGATCGACGGTTTCTCTTGGAGTTCTGTTTATCAAAAAATCACCTCCTATAAGCCCCCCTAAAAGACAAAGAAGTTGCATACAACTATGCAACTTCTCTCTGATTTTGTAAAATTAAGAAACCACCGATTGAATCCGGTACTTCCTTAAAAAATATTTTTGCCGAAATTAGCGATCATTCTTTTTTGCCTGCAAATCTGTCAACAATATACTTATGCGCATTCATTTCAATAGTGTCGTCGAGCGGAGCAAGATCTGTGGGCAGACCCCGCTGTTCAAGCATCATTTTTATGATGTGGTCGCTCAGCACAGGATTCTTCGGAAGCAGCGAACCGTGAAGATAGGTCGCAATAACGTTTTTGTAAAGAACGCCCTCAAAGCCGTCCGTGCCGTTGTTGCCGTTTCCGTAAAGAACCTTACCCAAAGGCGTATGTTCGTTAATATAGGTACGTCCTCCGTGATTTTCAAATCCGACAATAGTTCCGAACCGATCGTTTTCGAGAACTACATCGCTGATAAGACGTGTCTTTCCGACTTCGGTCTGAATATTTAAAATTTCAAGTCCCTGAATAGTTTCCTTCTCAAGCTTGTAGTAGCTTCCGAGAAGCTGATAACCTCCGCACACAGCGACCAGAACTCCGCCGTTCTCAACGTAAGCCGAGATATCCTTTTTCTTCGCAATCAATTTATCACGCACAAGCAGCTGTTCTCTGTCCGAACCTCCGCCGAGAAAAACAAGATCATAATCGGTGAAACTGATCTTTTCGCTGCCGCATACAGAGTCGACCTGAGTTTCGATCCCACGCCATTCACAGCGTTTTTTTAAGGTTGTAATGTTTCCGATGTCGCCGTAAAGATTGAGAAGATCGGGGTAAAGATGCGCTATTTTTAATTTCATAATTCTTCCTCCAATTCGCTCAAAATCTTTTTTGTCGAGAACAAAAGCGTGTAATTTACAACAATATAAACACGTTCGCCTTTTCCTTTGACAGCGTTGATAATATCCTGCTTCATATTTCCGCCAACGGTGATTTTCTTTTCGTCAATGTCGCAGTATTTGAGTCTGACAGCCATGTCCTTGGAGCGTATTCCGGTTGTTGTGTAGCTTGTGACGGTATCGTTTTTCAGCTTTTCAAAGTCTACGTCCCAAAGCCACGAAACGTCGTTTCCGTCGGGGTCGTTGTCGTTAATGCCGATGATAACGTCTTTGGTTCTTTTTTCGCTGATAATATTTCCAATGCTTTGGTTAAAACTTGCAGGATTCTTCGCCAGATTAAACACTACGAGCTTGCTGCCGATAGTAAACTCTTCCATTCTGCCGATTTGACCCTTATATTTTTCAAGCCCCTTTGCAATGTCGGACTTTTCAATACCGCAGGTGTCGCAGAAAGCGAACGCCGCCAAAGCGTTATAGATATTGTAAATACCCTTGCACGGAAGATCAACGTGAGTTGAGCATACATCAAAGCTGACATAATCGTCAACCGTGATATTCTGACCGTCATACTGAGGTTTCGGACGAGAAAAACCGCACTTTGGACAACGGTATTTTCCGAGCTGTCCGTACTGATAAAAGTCATATTTCAGCTCGCTTCCGCAAAAACGGCAGTAACGTCCCTCTCGTGTTTCGTTGAGATTCAAGCCGAGGTTTTCGGTTATACCGTAGCAGCGTGTATTTTTATAATTTTTGCCGAGAGAAGCGGTGAGAGGATCGTCGCCGTTAAATATCAAAGTTGCGTTTTCGGCTTTATCGAGAGCCTTTTGAATATATTTGATAGTTGTGTCGATTTCGCCGTAGCGATCCATCTGATCACGAAAAAGATTTGTAATAACAATTTTTGTCGGAGTCAGATATTTCAAGATGATCCGGGCATACGCCTCGTCCATCTCCAAACAGGCGTAATCCGCCTTGACCCTTCCCGTGAGTGTGCTGTAGGAAATAAAAGCGGACACAACACCGGAAAGCATATTCGAACCAACCTTGTTGCACACTATTCTGTATCCCTGATTTTCGAGAACAGTATAGATCATATTGTTGGTGGTAGTTTTTCCGTTGGTACCCCAGACTGCTATAATATCCTTTTCTATATCACCCGAAAGTCTTGTGAGGATATCGGGACAAATTTTCAAGGCTATCGAACCGGGCATGGAGCTTCCGTTTTTGCCGAGAAGCTTTGCACCGAATGCGGCAAGCTTGGCCGCCCAGATTGCTAAAATTTTACGCATTTTACAACCTCCGAATTTCTTATTCTATTGTTATATGATACCATTACTTTATAGTTTTGTCAAAGACTTTTTCTGCGGCGGCCGCACGCCCGCAGGTAATGCCGCCTTGCGTTTTGTAACAATAAATTGTCTTCCGCTTTCAATCTGCATACAAAACTATGGAATGCCCTGTGGTAATACCGTCTTGCATTTTGTAGCCGTAATCAAGAAACAGTATTAATACATATTCAAACATCTTGTTAATTATGAACAAGTATTCCAAATTCTATCACTACGAGTATAATTTTTAGTGAGAAGCAAACTTAATTTTTACAATAATGTAAGGCG
>CACYDY010000266.1 GCA_902773245.1 uncultured Ruminococcus sp. | reverse complement strand
TTTCTGCTTTGTTCCGTCAGCGACCAAATGCTCTGCCTTTGGAAACCGCAAACTTTTGAAAAAGTTTGATCAAAACTTTAATATGCTGAATCTTTTAGATTTCGAGTACAACAATGATAATCCGCCGATCACGAATTACTCGCTTGATCCCTCATCGGGGTCATACCATTCGGGCGGCTGAGTTTCCTGAGCGATTGCGGCTGCTTGTTTTGAAGCTTCCTCTTCGGCAAGTCTTGAGGCCTCTTCTTCGGCAAGCCTTGACTCCTCTGCTTTCTGGGATTCCTCGGCAAGTCTTGACTCTTCCGCAAGTCTTGAAGCTTCCTCCTCCGCAAGTCGTGACTCTTCGGCGATCCGTGACTCCTCAGCCTTTCGTGACTCCTCGGCTATTCTCGACTCCTCAGCCTTCTGTGACTCCTCAGCCTTTCGGGACTCCTCTGCCTGTCGTGATTCCTCGGCGCGTCTTGATTCTTCCTCAAGACGTGAGGATTCCTCTTCTTCTGCTCGGCGTGACTCTTCGGCAAGTCTTGATTCCTCTTCCTCACGGCGGCGCTCTTCCTCGTCGTCCGAATCCGAATCCTTGTCGGAATCGCTGTCCTTAATCTTTCTTATATCCTTTTTGTCAAGCTTATAGTCACCGTCATACCAAGGAGTATCGCCTGCCTTGTTTGCAGTGATAAAGTCCGTAAGCTCTTTTCTTGTGCCGCCTCTGCTTGCATAATAGCACTGCGGCCATACTGCGTCAGGATTGTTTGCAGCCTGAGAAACATCAACTGTAGAAGATTCGCCCTTTCTTACTCTTCTCGCAACCACAACGGTTCTGAAATTCGAAAATTCATAAGAACAAGTCGAAAGAGTGAGAAGCTGGTCGTCCTCATTGACTGTAACGCCCGTATCGATAAGCGAACGCTCCATAATATTATAAACAAAATCCATGAAGTCTGTTTCGCTGTCAAATTCACCTCTCAAATAGTTGAAGAACTCACCCTGAGATGTAAGCGTATTTGTTTTGAATACCGAGATGATCTTCCAGTCTGCGTCAAACTCAGGAGTATCAAACTGAATAACCGGACTTGACTGATAGAAAGAAAGGTTTGCGTAACTCAAAAGCTGGTGGAAAACCATTCCGTTATCCATGTTATGACCGTGGAGAATAACGTTCTTTGAATTTACGCTGTGCTCGCAGCGGTAATCAACGAAGATCGAACCGTAGCTTGAAGAACCGCCCTTATAATCACGGTGGAGATAATATTGTGAGTAAGGGCCGTCGCCTTTATGCTCCAGAACGGGATAGTCTATATAGGTTGTATTGGGAATGTAGATCCAGCCGACTATTTCCTTGTTAATAGCTTTAAGCTGGGCAAATCTGTCAAGCTTTTGAGCTGCCTTTTCGGTGTCGGTGTCGCTGTCATCGGAAATGACCTTGACGGGGTGGGCGATCTGTCTGAGCTCATCGTACTTCTCCTCAACCTGAGCAGGCTCGATGAACAGCAGCTTGCAAAGAACGATCGCCGTGATGATAAACGTTATCGAAGCTGCTATCAGCACGATCTTTCTTACGACCTCAAGCGGCTTGTCGTCTTTTGTCGGGAAAATCTTTGCAAAAAATCCTTTTTTCTTTTTCTTGGTTTGTTCTTTTTCCTGCGCAAGCGAATAGTAGTCAAAATGGTCGGTAATTTTTCCGCCGATCAGATTTCCGGTTGTGATACCACGGGCGGAGGTTGCTTTTTTTGCGCCCGAAATGATCATTTCAGCCGTAGAAACCTTCGTGAGAGCTTCCTTGGGCAGCGCAAGAATAAGCTTGTTGTCATACAAAATGAAACAGCCCTCATAGCCTTTTCCCATATCGCCTGTTGACCATATTTCGTTCACTGCTCTGTGTCTTTGCGAGCTTTCGTCATCGGAAACAGCCCTTTTTCTGTTTATCCTTCTGACCTCGCCCGTGTCAAATTCATATTCGGAAGCAAGATTTTCAAGATCGACCTTGTCTTTGTATTCGGAAATATTTCCGTCCTCGCTGTCCTCGTCATACTCAGAATTTTTCATATGCTTCGGGCACAGCTTTTTGAACAGCTCCAGCGTGTCGCAGTTTGGTGTTCCGTCAAGCGCATTTGCGATAATGATAAGCTGAATACCCTCATCGGTTGAATAGCTTTGACGAAGCGCCTCAAGCAGCTTTATTTTGTCTGCCTCAAGATCAGTTTTGTAAAGAATTTCAATATCAGCATCTCTGAGCTGATTTGTCACCGAATTCATTTTTTTATCAAGTGACGTAGGTTTAAAGTATTTATCCACCACAGAATAAATTTCCGCTTTCAACTCTAAATAAACCTCCTGTCTGTCATACACATTCACTTTTCGGATTTTCTTTGATCCGTTATCAATTAAAAATAAATATCAATTATCCTCGCCGATAGGTGTTATTTTTACGTTTTCAACCGCTTCACGGATCATATCCTCCCAATCGACAGCCGCCTGCGCTTTTCTTACAAGCTCGATCTTTGGTTTTGTTCTCGGGTGTCTTGGAGTGAACACCGTGCAGCAGTCCTCGTAAGGCAAGCACGACGTTTCAAACGTATTTATTTTTTTTGAAATATCTATAATATCCTTTTTGTCCATTCCTATAAGAGGTCTGAACACAGGCATATCGGCAGCCTCGTCCGTGCAGGCAAGCGCACCTATTGTCTGACTTGCGACCTGTCCCAGGCTTTCGCCTGTAATAAGCGCCTGACAGCCAATATTTTTTGCTATCCTTTGCGCAATATTCATCATAAGCCTGCGCATGATGATAGTGAACAGCTCCTCGGGGGAATTCTTTTGAATTTCCTCTTGTATTTTTGTAAAAGGAACCGTATACATATTCATTTTTCCCGAATAATCGGAAACTATCTCAAGCAAATCCCGAACCTTCTCCTCGGCTCTTTCGCTTGTATAAGGAGGACTTGCAAAATGTATTGCAGACAGCTCTATTCCCCGCCGCGCCATCATATATGCGGCAACCGGGCTGTCAATACCTCCGCTGATAAGTATTGCCGCTTTTCCTCCGCAGGATACCGGCAGACCGCCGGCGCCTTCCTCTACGCTTGCATGAACGTATGCGGCAAAATCTCTGATCTCTACCGTCACCGTAACGTCGGGATCATGAACGTCGACCGTAACATTCGGGAATGTATCGGCAAGATATCCTCCGACCATTTTCGAAATCTCGGGCGATCCGTACGGGAATTTTTTGTCGGATCTTTTTGATTCGACCTTGAACGAGATATTCTCGCTGAAAATGGGTTTCAGATATTCCGCTGCGGTTTCCTTTATCTTTTCAATATCCTTCTCTGCTATGCAGGCTCTTGAAAAAGCGACCACACCGAATACCTTTGACAATTTCTGCGCGGTTTCGTCCATATCTATGAAATCATCAAGCGGAGTTATTCTTATCGTTGACTGAGAAGCCACGACCTCAAACCTGCCCAGCTTGTGGATTTTTCTCTTAATATTTTTGATCAGCAAATCCTCAAAATTTTTTCTGTTCAAACCCTTCAGAGCGATTTCGCCGACTTTAACGAGTATTATTTCTTTCATACTTTAATTTCCTCGGAATAAATTATTAACAGCCATTATCTCTTTTTAGCTCGC
>CACYDY010000265.1 GCA_902773245.1 uncultured Ruminococcus sp. | reverse complement strand
CCGGTTTTGGTTCGGACTTTTTCTTTCTGTTTTTGAAAAGACTCAGTGAAGAAAAAGCATAAAATCTGTAGCTGCTGCCCTCGTACCTTGTCATACAAACAGTAGCGTAGCCGAGCATAAACCAGAAAAATGTTATCATAAAAGTAAAATCATAGACTAACGCTCTCTCAAAAAACGCATAAACGCAATATGCTGCTATAAAAGAGGCAAGACACGGAAAAATGTCGCTTCTTATTGCAGGCTTGTGTTTGAAGATAATTCTGAACATTCGCCACCCAAGACAGACGGTAAAACCGGCAAAAAAGAAGAATCCCAAAAATCCCGAACAGACTATTATTGTAAGATAGCCGTTGTGAAAGTCACTGTATTTCATTTTGTTGTTATTGTAGCGGTTGCCGTATTTTATTATGTTTCCTTTTCCGACGCCGAAAACAGGGTGGTGCTTGATAACATTGACGCCTTGCTTGAACAGCTTTATTCTTCCGCTGTCGAGGTTTTTATTCTGATGTTCAAAGGTGATTTTATTAAGCTCGTCATCTTTGTCTTCGAAAGTGTTTGAAGAGCTTTCGGACGACATCGTCTGTGTGGTAGTGGTTTGAAACAGAGATCTTGCGCCGAAAAACAAAAATGTCAAAAGACAGAACGCTGCAATAAGTGTTCCCACTTTTTTTAAAAGATAACCGAGATCAATGTCTTTACCGCCGAAAACACGATAACACAAATAAGAAACCGTGTAGCATACCATTATTAATATCGCAGCATTGGAATCCGAAAGAAAAATTACCGCAACATTAAGTCCGGCGGAGATCACTATAAAAATTCTTTTAAGCAGCGTGACGGGTTTTCCGACAGTGTTTTCAACAAATTTTCCCTGCCACAGAACATGGCAGCACATAGCGGCGCAAAATGACGTGAAAGCCATAAGATTCGGGTTGAAGTATATTCCGGTAAATCTGTTTTCATAAACAACAAGATAGCCGAAAACATAAGCTATACTTTTTCCGATCGTGTAAAGCGTGATCAAACTTATTATATTAATAACAAGCGACATCCACATCATGATATTGCAGAGAATATAAAACTCCCTGTAAATCTTTTTTTTGCCGTTTGAGTCCTTTGCTTCAGCGTGAAGCCCGTAGTACATGAAGAAAATTATCGGCATAAACAATATGATAACGATACTTTGCCAAAAGTCATCATCGTAGCCTCTTATTATCACCGTAATAATGTTCGATGCCATAAATAACAGCAGCCAGCCATAATAGTTGACATTTTTAATTTCCAATGTTCTGACATAGTTTTTAAAGAAAAGTGATAATCCCCACAAAAAAATCAAAACAGCCACCACAATTGCGGGAACGCTGATATATCCTATTTGACATAATATCAAATCAATAACAAACGCAATTCTGAATACCGAAGTATTGTTGCGAAGAGCATCTAACCGTGTGTTATAATGCTCCACTGTATCACCGCCTTTCAGGGAATTGCAGCTTATGCTGTGATTCCGAGTTAAGTTCCAACTTTTACAACTGTCAGGATCATAATATAGATGTCGTAAAAAAAGTTGAATTTTTCTATGTAATTTAGGTTGAAACTCATTTTTTGAGGAAGTACTTCTTCAATGTAAGCTTTCTCCACATCGTCTGCATTGTTGAGAATTTCCTCTTCGTTGCGAAACTGTATGCTTGTCAGCGAGGTTACACCCGCAGGCATTAAAAGAGTGGCATACATTTCGGGCGTATATTTTTCAACGTATCTTTCTACCTCGGGGCGTGTTCCGACAAATGTCATATCTCCGGAAAGCACATTGAACACCTGAGGCAGTTCGTCAAGTCTGTATTTTCTCAGAACGTGACCGACCTTGGTGATGCGGCTGTCGTTTCCCGATGTTACCTGAGAGTTTTTGCTGTTATCATTGACACACATTGTGCGGAATTTAAATATTTTAAAAATTTTGCCCCCGACGGTGACTCTTCGCTGTCTGAAAAACACAGGCCCATCAGAATCCTTTTTTACGAGAACAGCAATCACAATCATAGGCAAAGCCAAAACAATTATCAAAACTATCGAAAAAAATAAATCAAAAAGTCTTTTAAAAAACAGATCTGCTTTTTTCTTGGATAATATGTCATAATACTTTTTGACTTCGTCGTTTTGAAATTGTGAAGGCAGGGCTGAGTATTTCGGTAAAAGCATAATAAACCTCACTCTACAACTTGATCAAATCTCATTATACACTTTTTTGAAGTCTTTTTCAACTGTTTAGATAGATTAAACAAAAAAATTAACAGAAATTTTATCTGACAATAAAATACAAATCGGCAATCCCTGAGAAGAAAAAGTAATACTAAGCGGCAAAAACACATATATTTGTAAAAAAATGGAGGCGGAGTTATGTTGAAAAAAATTATCACACTGTTTTTGGCAATTAGTATTTTAATACCATGCATTGGGGTTTCAAAAGCGTCGGCAGAAGAAACTCAGTTGAATATTACTGCGCCGTCAGCGCTGCTTATGGATTATGAAACGGGGAAGGTGCTGTATGAAAAAAACAGCCATGAGATACGTCCGTGCGCGTCGATAACAAAGGTTATGACGCTTTGTTTGATTTTTGAAGCCATAGAGTCGGGCAAATTCGGTTACGATACCATTGTTACGACATCACCCTTTGCGGCGGCTATGGGCGGATCCGACATCTGGCTTGTGGAAGGCGAGCAAATGAGCGTTAACGATCTTATCAAAGCAATTGTGGTTGTTTCCGCAAACGACGCCGCCGTTGCTATGGCAGAATGTGTGAGCGGAAGCGAAGACGCTTTTGTAGCCGAAATGAACAAAAAGGCGAGCGAGCTTGGAATGAACGACACAACGTTTAAAAACTGCAACGGACTTGACGAGGACGGTCACGTTACAAGCGCATTCGATGTTGCTCTGATGTCAAGAGAACTGATGAAGCACGAAGAAATATATAACTACACAACGATATGGCTTGATTACATACGTGACGGTGCGACGCAGCTTGTGAATACCAACAAGCTTCTGAAAACCTATGACGGCATAACCGGGCTTAAAACAGGCACAACGAGTAAAGCGGGAGCTTGTATTTCGGCAACGGCTCAGAGAAACGGACTCAACCTTATAGGAGTAGTTCTGGGCGCAGAAAATACTGCGGACAGATTCACGGACGCAGCGGCGCTGTTAAATTACGGCTTTGCAAATTATTCGTCGGCAGAGCCAAAGCTGCCCGATGAAAAGCCCGAAAGCGTGCAAATTCTAAAGGGTATGAGCGGCGAGGCGGCTTTGCGGTACTCTGTGGAAGGGAAATTCTTGATGAAAAAAGGAACAGAGGAAAATATTGTTTCCAAGATCAAAATAGACGAAGAGATCGAAGCCCCGGTTTCAAAGGGACAGCAGCTCGGAAAAATAATCTACACCTGTAACGACGAGATTTTGGGGGAGTATCCGATAGTTTCAACCGAAGATATCAAAGAGATCAATTTCAAAGATGTGTTTGTTTTGCTTTTTGATTCATTTATATCATTCTGAATGCTCTTTAATATAACATACTATGTACTGATTTTTGTATCTTTATTAAAATTTACATAGTTATTTTAGTTTTTTTCTCCCAATTGTATACAAAATATTAACTTTTTATCAAAAAAGCGAAAAATCACTTGAAAAACACCTTGGAATATTGTACAATATAATCATAGTTGTACATCAAGGAGGAACTACTATTATGTCCACAAGTTTAAACAGCAAATATTTATCCGCTTTTATGAATGATAACGAGCTTGACTGCATTGCTTCGCAGGTAAAGGCAGCGCATGACGCTCTTCATAACGGTACGGGCGCAGGCAATGATTTTATCGGTTGGCTTGATCTTCCTACCAACTATGACAAGGAAGAGTTTGCGAGAATCAAAGCTGCCGCCGAACGTATCAAGAAGAATACCGATGTTTTTGTTGTGATCGGTATCGGCGGTTCTTATCTCGGAGCAAGAGCTGCTATCGAGTTTTTGAAGTCGCCTAACTATAACGCTCTTAAAAAGGATACTCCCGATATTTACTATACGGGTAATTCCATTAGTTCTACCGCTTTGGCTGAGCTTCTCGAGATCTGCGAGGGAAGAGATGTTTCCATAAATATGATCTCAAAGTCCGGCACAACTACCGAGCCGGCTATCGCATTCAGAGTTTTCAGAGAGCTTCTTGAGAAAAAGTACGGCAAGGAAGGCGCTCGCGAGAGAATTTTCTGTACAACAGACAAAGCTAAGGGTACTTTGAAAAAGCTTGCCGACACAGAGGGCTATGAAACCTTTGTTGTTCCGGACGATGTCGGCGGACGTTACTCGGTGCTTACAGCCGTTGGACTGCTTCCGATCGCTGTTTCGGGCGCTGATCTTGACGCTCTTATGGGTGGCGCTGCAAAAGCTCGGAGTGAGCTTGCCAACGATGATCTTAAAACAAATGACTGCTACAAGTATGCCGCAATCAGAAATATTCTTTATGCTAAAGGCTACACAACGGAAATTCTTGTTTCCTATGAACCTTCATTCACAATGATGTCCGAATGGTATAAGCAGCTTTTCGGCGAGAGCGAGGGCAAGGACAACAAGGGCATTTTCCCGGCAGCGGTTACTTTCTCGACCGATCTCCACTCCATGGGTCAGTATATTCAGGAGGGCAGAAGAAATCTCTTTGAAACGGTAGTTTCTTTCGAGAAGCCCAAGAAAGAGATTACGATCGGCACAGATCCCGAGAATGTTGACGGACTTAATTTCTTGTCGGGTAAGGGTATGTCTTTTGTAAACCGCAAGGCTTTTGAGGGAACAGTGCTTGCGCATAACGACGGCGGTGTTCCGAACGTTGTTCTTGAAGTTCCCGAAATGACCGAGGCAGAGCTTGGTTATCTTATTTATTTCTTTGAGAAGGCTTGTGCTGTCAGCGGTTATTTGCTCGGTGTAAATCCGTTCAATCAGCCCGGGGTTGAGAGCTACAAAAAGAATATGTTTGCTTTGCTCGGTAAGCCCGGCTATGAAGAGGCTAAGGCTGCTTTGGAAGCAAGACTTAAATAAGATTTATACTCGCAGTCTGAAAAAGTTTACCATTTACAGTTTCGCTCAAGCCTTTTCAAAGGCTTGCAGATTCCAAAGGCAGCGCCTTTGGTCGCTGTCCGCAGACAGCGAAACACCCCAAGATTTCAGCCCTCTGCGAAAGGTGAATAAAAAACATAGTTGATAAATTTTTCATGCTTGTTAGTTTAACTAAATATTAATTTATGCAAATATCAAAAATGAAAGGAATGGTAAAGATATGATTACTTTACTTATTGGAAAAAAGGGATCGGGAAAAACCAAAAGATTGATCGAAGAAGCTAACGCAGCAGTTGAAGCTTCAAAGGGTAACGTTGTTGTTCTTGAGAAAGGCTCAAAGCTGACTTATGATCTCACTCACAAGGCTCGTTTGGTTGATACCGACGCTTACAAGATCAAGGGCTATGATACGCTTTATGGTTTTATCAGCGGTATCTGCGCAGGCAACTTTGACGTAACGGATATATTTGTTGATTCAACATTCAAGATTGCCGGTGATGACAAAGATGCTCTCAAGGCTTTTGTTGATAAGCTCAACGTTCTTGCCGACGAAGCTAATACAACTATTACACTGCTCATTTCATCTGCTAAAGATGATCTTCCGGCTGACATTAAGGCAACTCTTGAGGAGCTTTGATCGTAAACTCATTTAGAATGATTTCAATGGACACCTTTTTGGGTGTCCATTTTTTTGGTTGAAACCGATTTTCGGAACATTAAGTAAGAGCTGAAAGAATTTGTAACCAAGCGATAGACTGCCCATTGAAAGGGACATAGTAATTTATAAATATGAAAAACAGAAAAAATATATCGAAAAACGATAAAAATATATTGACAAATAAAAAGACATATGCTATCATATCACTAAAGATCATATTGTTTTCAAAGGAGTGTTGAGTGTGCAGCATTATAAAAAATCGCTTATGTTAACCTTGATAATAGACAGGATCGGTATTGCCGTGTGGGTAATTTGTTTGTTTCTTGTTCCTCAGATAGCAAGGTGGTATGATATGTATTCAAACAAAGAGTCGGTGTTTGTGCAGTTTGTTGTGCTTGTATATCTTGCAATGATACCGTCGGCGATAATATTGTTTTTGCTTAATTCTCTGTTGGTTAATATCAAGAGGGGAGAAGTTTTCGAGTACAAAAACGTAACGTGCCTGAGAATAATTTCGTATTGCTGTTTTTTGATAGCGGCTCTTGCAGCGGTGATGATCTATTGGAGAGTTTTGGCAGTAGTTGTTGTGACAGCGTTTGGGTTTGTGGGACTTCTGCTGAGAGTTTTGAAAAATGTTTTTGAGCAGGCCGTGATTATTCGTGAAGAAAATGATCTCACTGTTTAAGGGGGAAGCGCAATGCCGATAGTAGTTAATTTAGATGTTATGATGGCAAAAAGGAAAATTTCGTCGGGTGAACTCGCCGAGATGATAGGGATAACGCCGGCGAATTTATCAATTCTCAAAAACAACAAAGCAAAAGCGATAAGGTTTTCTACTTTAGAAAAAATCTGCAAAGCATTGGATTGTCAGCCGAGTGATATTTTGGAATATGTTGAGGAGTGATTATTATGGAAGAAAGAGCTTTTGAAAATTCGCGCGAACCAAATCTGACTAATAATTATTATAGTACTCAAAACGTTTATCAGCAGAGTCTGAAATCAAAGCGTGATTTCACAAGGCAGGATAAGTATTTTTCGGTTTTGGCATTGTTGTTGGGTTTTGTTGTTATCAAGGTGGTAACCAATTCTTTTGACAGCTGCGGCTTTATGACGAGCGTTATGTGGATAGGATTGGCTTGTTTCAATTATTTTTATTCAAGAAAAAGCGGATTGAACGGTTCAAAGGAAAACAAGCGATTGTTTTTTGTAATATTGGTTTTGTCGCTGTTGTTCGTGGTAACCGACAATGATTATGTTAAATTCATAAACTTTTGGGTTGTGTTGTTTAGCAATTTATATTTTGTATATTCGAGTTACAAATCAAACAATAATTCAATTATTTTCAATGTGTTCAAATCAGTTGTCAGTTCGCCTTTTTATCAGTACGGAAGCCTTTTTGAAGCGTTGCTCCATAAAACGGAAATAAAAACGGAAGTACAGAAAAAAAACCAAAAGGACGTTATGCCAACGGTTATAGGCTTTCTGCTGAGTATCCCCGTTTGTATTGTTGTGTCTGTTCTATTGGTGGAATCCGATCACAATTTTGGACAAAGCTTTGAGAATTTTCTTAATTTCATATCAGAATATCTGGGAACTTTATTTGAAAATATCTTTTCAAACTTAATGTTGTTTTGCTTTTCTATCCCAATAAGTATGTATATTTTTTCGGCTGTATATTCACGAGCGTACAAAATGCGTAACGAAAAACAGCTTCCAAAAACAGCGCAAGCTTCATACCGTGTGCTGCCGTCGACCATGTGCAATTCGTTTTTGACTCCGCTGACATTGATTTACACAGCATTTGTTATTAAACAAGTGTCATATTTATTCACAACCGCCGGCTCTCTTAGCACGAATTTTAACTATTCCGAATATGCGAGGAGCGGTTTTTTTGAATTGTGTTTTGTTGCGTTGATAAATCTAAGCGTTATTGGCGTCATAATGTTTTTTGTTCAGGTGAGAAAAAAGGAATTGCCAAAATCGGTCAGAATGTTTGTTGTGATTTTCTCGTTTTTAACATTATGTCTTATTGTGACGGCTATCGTCAAAATGGCTATGTATATTGATATCTACGGAATGACTCCTCTGAGAGTGTATACGTCGGTGTTCATGATCTATTTGTTTTTAATGTTTATAGTTCTTATTATCAAGCAATTCAAATTTACAATTTCGTTCACAAAAACCGGCTATTGGCTTGCTGTTTTTGTAATCTGCGCTATGTCGATACTTCCTGTTGACGCTTATATTGCCCGTTACAATATTAATGCTTACGTCGAGGGAAAGATAGGCTGGATGGGTCACGTTCTGATGATGTATGATCTGGATTCGTCGTCAGCAGAAGTATTCGCCGATTATAAACCGAATGAAATATCGAAGGTTGTCACTTACGGTCAGAATAGTTTTACTAAGACATATCCGATCAAAGACTATTTTAACAATAAATATATTGATGATATGGATATTTATAATTTTAATTTTACAAGGTATCGCTCTTTGTTGACTTTACAAAAGTATAAATCAGATAATAAAACCGCCTTGATGAGTGAGGACTGATGACCAAGTCATACCCTTTGTAAAGGTGTCAAAAAAATTTGAAAAAGTTTATTGAGATAATTAATTTCACATATTTTCTGCTTTTTGGTATATTTTTTTATTTTTTTAACAACAACAACTTAAAAAAGTTTGTAAAAAAACATAAAATTACACAAATAAGGTTGCATTTTTTTCGTTTTTGTTGTAAAATATATAAGCTGACTGTTTGAAAATCACGGTTCGGCATTGCACGATTATATACTTGAAAGGCTGATTTTTAATGACCCAATGGATTAACGATTCTGTTTTCTATCATATCTATCCGCTCGGATTCTGCGGATGTCCCGAGTATAATGACGGAAAAACAGAGTACAGATTAAATAAAGTGATAGACTGGATTCCTCATCTCAAAAAGATGGGAATTAACGCTGTTTATTTCGGGCCTGTTTTTCAATCGAAAAAGCATGGCTACGATACCAGCGACTATTTTACCATAGACTGCCGACTTGGCGACAACGCAAGCTTTAAGAAAATTTGCGACACGCTTCACGAAAACGGTATCAGAGTAATTCTTGACGGCGTGTTCAACCATGTCGGAAGAGATTTCTGGGCATTCAAGGACGTTCAGAGATACGGTCAAAATTCACAGTACTGCGGCTGGTTTCAGAATTTGAATTTCGGCGGCCGTTCGCCCTATGACGATCCGTTTTGGTATGAAGGCTGGAGCGGTCACTATGATCTTGTGAAGCTGAATCTTTACAACCAAGCTGTGGTGGATCATCTTATCGGAGCCGTTGAAATGTGGATGAACGATTTTAAAATCGACGGTCTTCGTCTTGACGCAGCAGACTGCATAGAGCCGAATTTCTTCAAGACGCTTCGCCGCTTCTGCAAGGGCAAAAACCCCGATTTTTGGCTTATGGGCGAGATCATTCACGGCGACTACAATCGTTGGGCAAATCCCGAGATGATGGATTCCGTTACCAACTATGAATGCTATAAAGGTATCTATTCTGCTCACAACGACAAGAATTACTTTGAAATAGCGCATTCGCTTCAAAGACAGTTCGCTAACGGCGGAATTTATCAGAACCTTTGTCTTTACAACTTCCTTGATAACCATGATGTAAACAGAATCGGTTCAACACTCAGAAATCAGAATCACTTGAAGAATGTTCACACTGTTCTGTTCACAATGCCCGGTGTTCCGTCGATTTATTACGGAAGCGAATGGGCGATAGAGGGCACAAGAACCCGTGAAAGTGACGATATGCTTCGTCCGTGCCTGGATCTTGACACTCCGCTTGTAAAAACTACCGAGCTGATACCGCATATCGGAAAGCTTTCGGCGCTCCGAAAGAAATTCTCTGCGCTCAGCAGCGGAAAATACGAGAATGTTCTTATCAGAAACGAACAGCTTATCTATAAAAGATTCAACGACAATCAAACGGTAGTCATTGCGCTTAACGTTAACGACAGCGAGTATTGGCTTGATTTTAATATCAGCGGCGGCTGTGTTCTTACAGATGTTTTGATCGACGGCAGCGAATACAGAGTCGAAAACAATCATGCCAACGTTATGATTCCGGCTAATGGGGCAAGAGTGCTTCTGCTTCATAACGGTGAATTTGATTATCGCAAGTTTATGAGTGAGATTGAAAACGATATTCCTAAGCCTATTGTTAACACTGAAAGTGAAAGTACCAAGGCAGTGTCGGATGATTCAAAGTCCGGTGAGGCTGCTGACGGCGAGCCTGAGCTTATTAGAGTAGAATTCGGAAGATATCGTCATTTTGAGGGCAGAGAATACGCAGTTCTCGCTGTGGCAAAGGATTGTGAAACAGAAGAGCCTGTTGTAGTTTATAAGCAGCTTTTTGATAACGGTGATATTTACGTTTGTCCTCTCAGAAAATTTGCCGGTAACGTAGAAGTTAACGGTAATAAAGTACGCCGTTTTGAGTTTGTTGAAAATAATTTCTGATTAGTTAATTAAATACCCTCTGTTGGCAGATCACCAACAGAGGGTTCGATTTTTTTATTATTAATAAAAAAATGCTGTCATTCCGAATATTCATTGTTTGGAACATCAACAGTATTAGCCGCAAAAGTGCTTGTAATAGCTGCTTTCGAGATACTCTTCTTTAGATTTGAAGAACACATGAGCATCATTGAGTGAAACACAGTCGTTTTCCGCTACCACAAAATGGTCTAAAAGCAGTACGCCTATTGAAAACAACGACTGATAAAGCTTGGTAGTTGCAACTATATCGGCATTTGAGGGCAGAGCGTTTCCGCTGGGGTGGTTGTGCGCAATGATAGCATAGTTTGCTTTGTGATGAACAGCAAGCTCGCAAATTTTTTGTATATTCATGTCGGTTGCGTTTTTCGTACCCTTGCTTATGATTCCGCAGTAAATTTCCCTGAACTTGGAGTCGAGCAGAAGAAGATAAGTTATTTCTTCATTTTTTCCTAAAAACTTGTTGATAAATTTCTCGGGCAGCTTGTCTACAGTCAGAACCTTGTTATTGTAATTAAACCTTTCGTTCATATACAGACTTAGCAGATCGGGCAGAAATTTAAGCAAAAATACTGCGTTTTCCGAAAGCTCGGTGTTAAAAAGAACGTCATGAGGCGCATCAAGAACACCTGCGATAGACCCGAATTGATTGATCAGAGAATGAGCCAATTGGTTTGTGTCCTTCATTGGCAAAGCATAGTACAAAAGTATTTCCAAAATCTCATGCTCTTCAAAATTCTCTATTCCTATTTTTTGATATTTTTGACGCATTCGTTTTCTGTGTCCGGAATGAATAGATTGAGAAGCCATAAATTATCACCATTTCTAAATTATTTTAAATTTAAGATCAATAGTGATTTTATG
>CACYDY010000264.1 GCA_902773245.1 uncultured Ruminococcus sp. | reverse complement strand
TTCGGGCGTATTTCAAGGAAATTTAACGCAGTTCAAGGCAAATTAGACAAGCAGAAATGAAAAGTTATTGATGAACAGTTCCTAAGGGTTTGTTCCTGTCGACCCAAGGCTTTGGGTATATTTATCATTTATTGACGTCACCCATACCCCCAACCCCCTTTCCCTTGAGGGAAAGGGGGCTAAAGGGTGGCGGGCTATCGCCCACCACCCTTCGGGGCTGCCGCCCCGAACCCTGTATACATTGAATCTACTCTTAAGCTGCGGATAGTGAATGTAAATGTCATAATACAGTGACCTGCTGTTTGCACCATATTATGACATCAATAATTTCTATAAACTTATGATTTTACTTTTTTGATAATTTTCTTCAAAAATCTACGGTTGATAAAATCGATCGTATCTTTCATTTCCGAGCTTCTGTGAAGTATTGCATAAAACATGACGTTCGGAACTATAACACACATGACCGCGCGCAGAACCAAACCTATGATTCCGCCCGGCAGCCACAAACACGCTGCCCATGTTACAACGCATATCACTGCTGACGTGATAACATACAGGAAGAATTTCGCATAATACTTTGCGGACGATTTTTCAAAAATATATTTGAATACCGTGTAATTCTCCCATGGGAATGCCACAAGCATACTCAGAATAGTCGAAAGCAAAACACCCGACAATCCGATCGTTTGAACCATAATGATATTACCGATCACGTTTACCGCCATCATAACATACGGTCTTAAACGATCCTCCCACCAAAGACCGCCTGCGTCCTTGTAGGTCAAAACGATCCTTCTTGACTGATAAACATAAAAATATACAACGAGCAAAATTACAATGTGCATCGGGAACATATTTTTCTCATGAACCCATATCTTCATGAAAGGCTGATACAAGCACAAAAGACTCGCCGAACAAAACGTTACAAGCCACATATTTAAAAGCGTCAAAAGGTTGAAATCATGATAATTCTTCTCAACGCTTTCGGTTTCCAGGCTGTTGCCGAGTCCTGCCGTCATTGAGTCATAAATTATCGTCATTATTCCTATGATGGAATTCATTATATAATAGTAGTTGCCGTACTGACCGACCAGCGTCAAGCCCAAAAAAGCAGAAATTACGATATTGTCGGCGGCGTGCATTACTATTGAATTGGCTTTTGTGCCAAAAAGAGCGAGGATCTTTTTTCTGATGTTTCTTTCCATTTCCTCGCTGACTTGTCCTTTGCATTTATACTGAGGAAACATTTTGTCAACAATAACGGAATTTGCCAGGTTTGTTATTATCGTAAAGAACGGCAGCCACATTATATAAATATAATAATTCTTGAACAAAAAAAGAGCTGCTATCTGGAACACATACATTGATGTCTGGATAACCATAGAACGCTTGCTGACTATATCAGATCTCTGATGAGCCGTAAGCAGCGACTGCTTGTACGCAAACATCCAGTAGCTTATCACGGTGTTTAATAAATAAACTCCATAAAGAACATAAACATTGATATCGGGCGGACAATCACCCTTTATCAGATATTTGAGAAAAGGCAGCAAAGCAAGTCCTACTATCAGAATGATACTTCCGATATATCTGTAAAGCTTGCGATACAAATTCAGCAATGCGCAGATCGTGCTGATGTCCTCTTCTGCGATCGGCTTGTACATACTGTAAACAAGAGCCGTTCCTACTCCCAGCTCCGCAAGACTCAGAAAGCTTAGAATTGATGTGAAAAGGCTGTTTAATCCTACATACTCCGAACCCATGACATAGAGCATTACTGTGCGCACAATGAACGGACAAAGTATTGTGATAGATTTGTACATAACCCCGAAAATAATATTTCGGGCAGCATTTTTTGTGCGAGCTATCTTCATTCGGGAAACTCCTTCAATTATTCTTTTTCCTCGATCAATCTCTTCTGAACAGATCTCTTGTGTAAACCTTTTCGCTGACGTCGTCAAGACAAGCATCATATCTGTTGGCGATTATGGCATTGCTGCTCTTTTTAAATTCGTCGAGATCGTTTACAATTTTGCTTCCGAAGAAAAGCTCGCCGTCATTGAGCGTCGGTTCATAAATAATGACCTTTGCGCCCTTGGCTTTGATTCGCTTCATTACTCCCTGAATACTGCTTTGGCGGAAATTATCGGAATTACTCTTCATCGTAAGCCGATAAACACCCACCACAATATCCTTTTCCATATTAGGATCAAACTCATTTTTTTCGGCGTAGTTATAATATCCCGCTGCGTTGAGAACTCTGTCTGCAATAAAATCCTTTCTTGTGCGGTTGCTTTCAACTATTGCTTCGATAAGATTTTCCGGAACATCGGAATAATTCGCCAAAAGCTGCTTTGTATCCTTTGGCAGACAATATCCGCCGTATCCGAAAGACGGGTTGTTATAATGAGAACCTATTCTTGGGTCAAGACACACGCCCTCGATGATCTGACGAGTGTTCAACCCCTTCATCTCGGCATAGGTATCCAGCTCGTTAAAATAGCTGACTCTCAGCGCAAGATAAGTATTGGCAAACAGCTTGACAGCCTCGGCCTCGGTAAATCCCATAAACAGTGTGTCAATGTTTTCTTTGAGCGCGCCCTCTGAAAGAAGCTCGGCAAATTCGTGCGCAGCTTCAACGAGTTTTTCGTCATCGGGGTCTGTGCCCACTATAATTCTGCTCGGATACAGGTTGTCATAAAGAGCTTTGCTCTCTCTCAAAAACTCGGGACTGAATATAATATTTTTGCTGCCTGTTTTCTTTCTGATACTTTCGGTATACCCGACCGGTATTGTTGATTTGATAACCATGATCGCATTCGGATTACATTCCGTTACCAGATCAATAACGTTTTCAACGGCTGATGTGTCGAAAAAATTCTTTTTTGAGTCGTAGTTCGTCGGCGCTGCGATAACAACAAAATCAGCCCGGCTGTAGGCGTCTTTTCCGTCAAGAGTTGCGGTAAGGTTCAGATCTTTGTTTGCGAAGTAATCCTCAATGTAATCGTCCTGAATAGGCGATTTTCTGTTATTTATCATCTCGATCTTCTCGGGAATAATATCAACTGCAAGAACTTTATGGTTTTGTGAAAGCAGAGTCGCTATCGACAATCCCACGTAACCGGTTCCGGCAACTGCAATTGTATAATTTTTCTTCATTAGTTTTTCTCCTAATCCATTCGACAATAATATTCTTAAAGTTACCGTCGCTTTGTGTGAAATTTTTGGACACTAACAACAGCACCCGCCAAATAATACTGATCTTTAAAATCAACCCTTGACTGCAAAGATCAGCATTCATTAATTTTTCATTCTTATCTTATAATATATTACTATATTTTAAACAAAAATTCAATAAGCATTAAATTAAAAAAGCACAAATAAAATCGGTAATTTTTGTCGATTTTACAATTAATACGGTTATAACTCTCAAAACAAAGAAACACATTCCCCAAAAACAATTTTTAAAGGAATGTGTTCTTCACTGTTACCGTTATGTAAAATAAGGATAAAACAAAGTGTTAAAATGTCATAGTATTATCATTTTGTAACTTCGATCGTAAT
>CACYDY010000263.1 GCA_902773245.1 uncultured Ruminococcus sp. | reverse complement strand
TTGAATCGGTAGATAAATTCTTTGAGGAGAATATTCTACCTAGAATGTAAGTTCATAATATTATACCTTATAAAAATGCCTCATTGCGATTATCGAAGAGCAATGGGGCATTTGTCCGTATTTTGTAGGTCAGCGTCGCAGGCTGCGCTTTTGTCTTTTCCAAGCGGTATCGCCGCGCAATATGCATAAACAGCGTCAGAACCATCGGTTTGATAACGAACTGAGTATCTTCTTTTCTGTCTGTCGACGTATTCGATTACCATCAGCTCGAGTAGCCTTCGGACAGGCGAGGTCTTTTCAAAGGAAAGATGGATAAACTCGTCGGAAAACTTGTCCGTCTGCGGATCAAGAAAGAACCGGAACATATCCGCGTCCATTGAGAGCGCGGGCAGATACTCGCGGAAAAACGCCTGCTTTTTGATATACGCGCCGATCATAATTATATCGTCATCCTTGATTATACCGTCATCCTTGCTGTCGCCGCGCAGAGCGTAACCCGAAAACGGCTGACCGATATAACAGTCACCCTCGTGCACGGTGATAAGGTTGTCAAACTTTGAACTCAGCGCGTTGTAGTCCAGATGATAGGCGTAGTCGATAAAGGAAAAGACCTGTCAGTGAAACGGCTTGCTGATATGGTCGCCCTTGAATACGACAATCATAATATCGTCATCGGGATTGCCCTGACACTGTGACATTTATCTGGAACGCCTTTGAGATGAACGTCGCGTAAATCCCAGTTGAGCTGTGACCAGTCGTGGGCGAGCTTATTTATAGCAAGCTCTAACAGCTTATTCATAATAATCAGACCTTTCATCTATCATTATAACACAGATATGAGAAAAAGCCAGTATAAACATTAAGATTTAGCGCTGATTTTTCTATCCGACTGAGATATGATAATAACAACAGGATCACAAAATTAATAATTCACAAGGAGGACACTATGTATAACTTTAACTTTTTTATGCCGACAAAGGTTCTTTTCGGCGCAGGCAGACTTAACGATCTTCACAATGAGCGGCTCCCCGGCAAAAAAGCTCTAATCACCATAGGTGGACAATCCGTCAAGAAATTCGGATATCTTGAAAGACTGGAAAATCAACTTGATATGGCAGGCGTTGCCCATTTGCTTTTTGAAGGTATCCGCCCGAATCCCACCAGACAGAATGTCATGGACGGAACAAAAGCCGTGAGAGAAAACGGATGTGATTTTGTGATCGCTCTCGGCGGCGGTTCGATTATGGACTGCACGAAGTGCATCGCTTTGATGGCGGCGAATGACGGCGACATCTGGGACTATTCACTTTCAGAAACAGGCGGTAAGAAAACTCCCGCAAATCCCGCTATTCCGATTATTTGTATCACAACAAGCGCTGGAACAGCCAGCGAGGTAGATATCGCCGCTGTCATCTCGGACGATGAAGCGGATGAAAAAACAGGTATCTTCTTCCCGTCAATGTTCCCTGTTATTTCCGTTGTTGACTGTGATTTGATGATGAGCGTACCGCCTAAATATACCGCTTATCAGGGTATGGACGCCTTCTTCCACGCTTCGGAAACCGTTGTAAATACAAAGGTTCATCCGATGGCTGAGATGTTTGCGCTAAAAACAGTCGAGCTGGTCGCTAAATACCTTCCCCGAGCGGTAAAGGACGGCAATGACAAAGAAGCTCGCGGATTTATGGCTTTGGCGAACACCTTTGCAGGCTACTATATGATGTGTACTTCCGCGCATACCATTGAGCATACAATGGGAAGCTTTCATCCCGACTTAGTACACGGTGCGGGACTTATTATGACCGCTCACGCTTACTATAATTTCTTTGCCGAGAGAAAGGCTGCCGAAGAACCCATGATGAAAATGGCAAAAGCTATGGGTGTAGAAAATCCAACATCCGGTAAGGATTTCATAAATGCTTTAGATAAGTTGATTGCCGTAATCGGCTGCGGAGATCTGAAAATGAGCGACGCGGGAATCACCTATGACGAACTGAATCTCTATCCTGCAAAGCTCCATGAAGTTCTCGGAGGAGATACATCCGCCGATCCGCTCACCCTTTCCGATGAGGATTATCTGACAATCTATCAAAACGCTTGGAGATAGTGTGAATATTCACACTACAATAACGATATGACAGAACTCAAAAAACTCAAAGCATGTCTTGAATACTGCTATGAATGTAAATTCCGCTCGTTCAGCACCGCCGTGACGGAGAAACTGCACCAGCTTCACGGAGAAACTGCACCACCGCCACGGACAAGTTGCGCCACTTAAAATATTGACTTTCATGACAGAAAAATGGTATCATAATCTTGCTTTACACATACGCAGGATAGGTAAACGCCAGAGGATGACCTGAGCGGCGTATGAGGTTCACGGTAGAGTGATGCCTTCCGGTTTCACTCTTTTTGTTTACCACAGACATCACTCTCCCAGAAACAAAAGCGATAAACTCCGGGGGTTCGGAGCCGGCCCCCATTATGGCCGAGAATTTATCAACTTGTTTTGCAATGGTGAATGTTTCTCATGTCCTTCCAAATTTCGTGCAACCGCAGTTCCTAGAGCATGTTACACAAGGGCAGTGTTCTGCTCCGTAAAAGGTGGTGCTCACGCGACTTAATATACAAGAAGAGAGATACTCAAAAAACTATATAAAAAGATATTTATATCCTCGAAAGTATAAATCAGCAAGCACAAAAACACGTGCATAGTATGGATCTGTTCGGGGAATAAACTCGTCTTTTCTTATGGAAAAAACAGCATCCTCAAAGTCAGTTCTAGTTTTGTTCCACTGTATCCCAGACGCTGTAATAGAGCTTGTTTCGCCTGAAAATAGTCTAAGACCGTCTTCAACTCTAACAAACACAACCGCGTCAACTTCTTCTTTTGACAGCTTAAATTTATGAATATGCTCGTGTATTTCGGCAAAGAAAACTTCACAAAACTCTTTGTTAATTGCGTTTGGTGAAATACCTATGTCGAACTTTATGCCTAAATAATTCCACGAATTAGGAGGAACCTTAATTCCAAATTCTTCCCATACCTCTCTAAATCCATCACTTTTTTTCTCTCCCTTTTCATAGTGACCAGCAACAGAAACATCATAGTAATTTGGCATTAATAATTTGCTTGCAGCACGTTTTTGAATAACAACATATTTTTCTGAATCAACGCTATTAAACAACCAGCAATGAATAGATTTATGCCATAGCCCCCTTTTATGCGCCTCTTTTTTGGGTGCATAGCCAATATGTGTCATATTTTCGTCGTAAATATCTATTATTTCTTCATGCATTAGTTTACATCTCCAATCATAGACGAATGTTTTAAAACTTTTTTCTTGTATTCTGTACGTAAAATCTCATCTGTAATAAAAAGAGGAACAGCGCCAAATTTTTTTTCGATATTTCTCACCATTGATTCAGCTTCGTGGCGTTGCCCTTTAATAAGCAAACAAATTGCATACCCATAAGTGTTTTTTGTTACTTCATCTATGCGTTTTAATCTCTTAGCAACTTCTAATCCTTTAGAAAAATCAGTCATAGCTGAATCAATGTCGTGTTGCATTAACTTTATTTTCCCAATTTGCGCATAGTATCTTATTTCGCGAGTTTCATCATCTAATCCTTTTTTTAACTTGTCTGCTTCTAAGCATTTACTTAATGCGAACGCATAATTCTTTTTGAAGAATGCAGTTTCTGCATCAATATAGTATAAGTCCGCTAATATTTTCTTTTTATCCGAACCGTCCGGAAGCTTCATTATGTTTTCTTCACACAAAGTCCTCTCGATTTCGGCATCAGCAAAGTTTCCTATAGAAAGATAGTATCCATGAAGATGTCTATGAGCTTTAGAAACAAGTGCATAGTCATTTATCTTGGCGGAATAATCTATACTTTTTAAGAAAAAGTCATCAGGCGAATCGAAGCTTTTCCCGCAATACGAAAAACTTTTTGCCTTTTTTTTCCCTAATAATAATGCTGTCCAGCCAAGATCTAAAAGGGTTGTAGCGCATAGCTTGTCACGATTAAGATAGTCTGCAGATTTATAAACCATGATAGCTATTTTGTATCGTGATTGGTATGCAGCCGCTATGTAAAAAACTCTGCTAAATACAGCTCCTATATTACAGACATCGTTAAATTCTTTGTTTTTATACATATTCTCAATGTATTTTCGATTCTCTTGAATCATGATGCTTTTATCCCCAATAAAACCATTCTCAAGATTGTTTGTTCTTTTATTAGAGATAATCGTTATAATCATTGAA
Source organism: uncultured Ruminococcus sp. (assembly GCA_902773245.1). Taxonomy (GTDB): domain Bacteria; phylum Bacillota; class Clostridia; order Oscillospirales; family Acutalibacteraceae; genus RUG592. The sequence goes on along the minus strand of CACYDY010000263.1, from coordinate 4,066 downwards.
GAAAATGCGATAAGAACAAATATCGATACAACTACTGCTATTTTGAATACAAGAGATTGATCTTCAAATAGTTGAACGATTCCAATTATACCAAGAACGGTACCAACAACGCCCATCAGCCAGCCGAACAATTGTGTATACTTTTTCATGTTTTTTCCTCAAAATGCTTATATCCAGTTCTTCTTTTGATAAATCTACAAAGAGATAAAAAACCATCATTAGAAGTACCAATTCTTTTTTCAACTTCGCAAAGGCTGGACAACTTTGAATAGTTGTTTTTCATTTTACATATCTTTTTTTCTTCAAGCGGAGATGAGAAGTCCCCAAAACCAATTGCAATTGTACAGTAGTAACAAGTGCAATCTGACATCACACTTAATCTATTTCCCTCATGCGCATCACAATAGTTTAGTAACTGAATTAAGTCATGTTCATCGTGTTTACACCACATTATCGGGTAAGAAATATTAAAAGGATAAAAAAATTTTGAGCGGTCTAACAAACATCTAATACTATACCAATCTGATGGCGCGAGGGACAACTCGTGTTTTGACGACGCACGCCCTTTTTGAGACATTACATGGATATCCAATTGAACGGCTCCAAGTTCATAAACAAACTGTGCTAGAGAGAATATGTGAGATTTATTTAAACTACAAATAGTTGCTGTTACTCTAAACTCAATGCCTTTTTGTTTTAGGAACAAAGCAGTTTCTGTCGCTCTGCTTAATGCACCTTTTCCCCTTAAATAGTCATTGGTTTTTTCATCGTTCGAATCCATACTAATTGTTACATCATCAATTGGGAGGTTGAATATTTGATCTATCCTGTTATCAAATTTTTCTATACCTGCAGTTGAAATTGAAATTTTATAACCATAATTAATAGCAATGATCATTAGTTCATATAACTTTGGGTGTAAAAGTGGTTCTCCACCAATAAATGTTATATACTGATATCTTCCTTTTCCTATCTCACATAGAGCTTCAAATTCACTCAATGACATATCTTGATGTGGTTCTCCATCATATACAAAGCAATACTTGCAGGCACAATTGCATCGGTTTGTAATAAACGCAAAAATACGCTTATTTTTTTCTGCTCTCATAAGAATTACTCCTTTAATTTATTTATTTCAATTATTTGTTTGCAATACGATATACTTATTCTTTTTACGGGAGAAACAGCATTTCCATCTATAACGCAGTATGCTCCGGATACACAATTATCTATTTCTACAGTATCATTATCTTTTAGCGGAAGAAAGTGAGTTTTTATTGCTCTTTGTTGCATATCTTGGACAGTAGGATCAGCCCATGTCAGTGGAAAGTCTGAAACTATTACACCCCATTTATACCCAATGCATGCTGCAGGATCCGCTCCTCCTGCCATAATATTTGCTGATAAGCATTTACTTATTAGTGCAACTCCAATGCTCATTGTGGAATCTATCGGAGGAATAATTATAGAGGAGGTACCAATATTTACAAGAATCTTGGTATTCAAATTTCCAACTATTGCGGGAATATCTTGTTGTCTTATTCCTTCCATTATTTTAGCCGCAGATATTTGAGACACTTTTCCGTTGACCTTTGTAACGCAGGTTGTTGTAATGACTGTATCAATAAAAGAATAATATTTCTTTCCATTTATTTCAGACATTATAGCGTTAAGCTTAGTTTTTTCTGATTTACCAATTTGTGGTTTAAGGAAAAGGTCAATTGGTGTGGAGTAAGGGCCAATATTCATTGTACCACAGGATATGCCCCAAAAACAGGGGTGGATTCTATCTTCGATAATACGATTCAGGATATATGTTTTTGTACCGTCGCCACCAAACACAATAATTATTTTGTGTTTTTTTGCCTCCTCGTACTGGGCATCCACACTTTGCCAGCTCTTAGTTTGAGTATTAGTAAGAGTTTGAGGATTCGCGAAAATAATTGGTTTAGAAAAAAATTCTTCCATGTTGTTTATTGCTTCCATCACAAGATGAATATTGTTATTAACGCTTTCTGATGCATAGTTTATTATTGCATAACAGCTACTCATCTAATTATTCCACCCTCAATCAAATTTAGCATCCCACCGTCAACAATAATCTCTGCTCCGTTAATATGCTTTGCACTATTTGATGTCAAAAAAAGAATAGTATCCGAAATTTCATCTGCATTACCAATTCGCTTATCTGGAATATGTGCAAGTAATTGTTCGATATATTTATTATTTTCTATAAATTCTTTGGTCATGTTTGACGGGAACAAGCCTGGGGTGACAAGGTTAATACGAATTCTCCCACCTAGCTCGGTAGATAATGTTCGTACAAACGATAAAAGTGCTCCCTTAGATGCACAATACGATGATAAATAAGGAATGTGTCGAATACCATATCCTGAACCAATTACTACAATAGACCCTCCGTTATCATGTTTTTGTAATAATTGTGTTGCTATGTATGTTGTGTTGACACAACTATAATAGTTTGCTTCAAACACTTTGTACCATTGCTGTAAACTGTCGTTAGTAAAATTGTGATACTTGCTTTTGCCTACGCAACTAATAAAGTGGTCTGGAATACCAAAGAGATGTTCTGTTTTTTTTATTATATCATGTGTTATGGATGGATTGCTCATATCAACATTACAGATATACGGAATCTCGCAAAGACCTGATGATATATTGTGGTGCAATACTCCGCAAACCTCATCACCACGATTAAGTAATTTCTTTATGGTGGTTTGCGCTAATGTACTTCCCGCGCCAAATATGATATATTTCATAGCTGTTTTTTACTCCTCTATCTAAGTGCTTATAATTCATAACTATTTATATTTCAATTATATCATAGCTAAATTTTTTTTCAATATGGTTTTACATACTTGCGTAATTTATTTGTTGATTCTTTATCCCGCTTCAAGAAATGCAACTGTACGGACGTTGAGCCGCATCCTCATCGCTAACACAACCGCATGTTGAAAGCATCTCACTAACTGTCAAATTTGGTTTTGTAAACCCATGCGAAACTGAATATGTCTTGTTTCAAGGTTTCTAGTTTTTTCATTGTTGCACTGAGGACGATTAAATTGAGCAATGACACTAGGGAGCGCAATACTCAAAATTGTGATACACTAGAATTTTGCTATTGTTTAATAAACTCTACACCATCAATATAAATTGAATTCCCACTACGACTAAAGCTGGCTTCCAAAGTATCGGATTGGCCGAGCAATGAATATTCAATTACAATTTTTTCTCCTTGGATTGAATATGTACCGGTTGCAGAAATAATAGAGAGTGACATTTTGACAGTGTTTGTTCCACTGAAAGTGAAATATTGCAAACCATCATTGCTCATATAGGTTCCCATGAGAACAGATTGATCCCCCGGGTCGGCAAGTATACCGGAGCCTCCCTTTCTGAACTCTGTGCCTGAAATGAACAGAGAATCGCCTTCCCTGCTATATGATGGGGTCCAGATATATCCGTTTTCAGTGTCCGTTAAGGGAATAGAGTATTCTGAAATATCGATGCTTGCATTAAAATGGATATAAATTACGCCGTCGTCAATATAATACTTTCCTTTAGCGTTTACGATATCGAATGCATTCATAGTGATATCGTCGGTTCCGCTGAAAGTGAATTTTTGCTCGATGGCAGACCGTGAAACATAGGTTCCTGATAATACATCATCTGAGTTGTGCTTCAAATAGAACCATTTAGGATAATTAACCTGTTTCTTTTCTACCTTAATCTTTTCCATCGTTGACGGACTATAGCCGTCAGCGGAAGCTGTAAGAGTATATTCGCCCTCCGGCAGTATTAGTTCATACTGTCCATAAGAATCAAGGTTAGCAGAATCAACCAAGTCTCCGTTTGAGGAATAGGCTTTAACCTCCGCGTCGGAGATCATTTCCCATGAATACGAATCAACCACCTTGCCGATAATTGTTCCGTATTGCGGCGCAGTTTTGGTGGTAGTCTGTGTTGTGCTTTCACGTTTTGCATCCAGAGCGCGGTTCACAGCATTTTCGGCATTCAAAATAGAATAGCTTCTTCCGCTTTTGCT
>CACYDY010000262.1 GCA_902773245.1 uncultured Ruminococcus sp. | reverse complement strand
GCGTGTCCGGGCGCCTTGTAAAGTATTCTCTTAAGCGTCTCGGGATTTTTATGATCGGTTTTCTGTTCCATTATGGGATTCTCCTTCTCGGTAGTTTTTGTATTTTGTGTAAATCGGGTGAGTTCCATCGCGGAGCTGTATCTCTTCATCGGACATTTGATAGCCGAGGCGGGTGAGGAGGTAGTAAAGCGTGTTGAGGTTTTCGCTTATGTTCCACGGTTTTTCGAGTGAGTTTGAAATGTATTGATAATAACGGTTTGGAATATCCAACGTTTTACCAATTAGCTCCAACATGATTTTGACGCCGTTATCGGAATCAAAAACATCATCAAAATTGGATTTGCTTCCGTATAAACAATCCGGTGTTCCGTAACAACATGATCCATTGATACGGGTGCGAAGAAACTCTTTAACAAGAATCAGATACTGTTCTTTGGTTAATTTCGGAGGATCCTCAATGAATTCTTTACGCAGGTTGCGCATGGTTTCGTTTATGATTTGACCTTCCTGACTAAACCTCTCACGAGCTTCGCGGCGCTCTTCTTCGTGTTGATCGCGCTCTAACTCGGCTTCGGTTCTCTTCCGAAAAAGGCAAACGCCGTAGGTGTTCACTTCATAACAGTATTCTCTGTCTGACTTTAGGTGCTTAAGCGCTTCTTTCTCATTAAAGACCGTCGCTACATATGCCCAAATCGACGCCCGTTTCTTTTTTGCCGGTCTGGCGTTGGGGAGTGATTCAAGATAATGAATGAGTGTTTGACGTCTTATTTTTTCCTTCTGATTGCGCTTGGCTTTTTCAAATTCATTGTTGAAGTTGTTTGTTCCGAGCGTGTCGAGGAGCCGGTTGCGCGAGTCGATATCCTCGATCTCGTTGAGCTTGTCGTAGTCGGATAACGATACCTGTCTTTGTTGGCTGCGCTTGAAAGCGTCTTTGTCAAGATCCAGGAGTTTCGTCCTTCGTCTGATAGTGGACTCGGACAACCCGGTCTTTTCGGATATGTCCGCAACAGAGAAACTGCGGTCAAGCAGCAGCTGTATGCCTTCCGCCTGTTCGTAGACGGTCAAATCGGAACGCTGCATATTCTCGGCGAGCATTGTCGTCAGCTGATCATCTTCGGACATTTCGGCAATCACACACGGGACGGTGTCTATCCCGGCAAGCTTCGCGGCGGCGAGCCGTCGATGACCGATTATAACCGTGTAACCGCACGAGTCATTTCGGACAACAGTAAGATTTTGAAGAATACCGTTTGCCCGAATGCTTTCAACCAGCTCCGTGAGATCGCCGAGATCTTTACGCGGGTTCTCAGGGTGAGGGGAGATGTCGGCTGTCGGTATCTCCACAAGGTTTGTGTTCTTCATGGTGTTTAAATTCCTTTCTGTTAGATTTTTGTTACAAAAAACGCCCCTCTGCCGTAGCACGGATTGGCTTTGGGGCGCTATGCAAGCAAAACAAAGAGTATTCAATTTTGATCAAGAAGCTGTAAAAGGATTGTTGATTAAAAAGTGTGCTTGATGATTAGTAATCATCTATATATAAATCCGTGCCTTTATACCTTATTTGTCATCTGGTTCCGTTGTTTCTGATATTTGCTTAAAAGCAAAAGTAATAATTACTGCAACACAAATTATAAAGGTGATAACGGTGCCACTGGCAAAACCTATCCAGAAACTCATTTCTTCACCTCATACGCATTTGCCCAAGCTAAATATTCTTCTTCAAGCTCTGAATTGACGATTACATCATACAGAGCTCTGAATTTACCCAATGAGCTGTCAGGAAGCGGATCCCATTCGCCCAATGCTTTTATGAGCCGTTGATATTCTTTTCGGTGGTAGTATGTAGCTTCGAAAAGCTCTTGCTTTAGCTTATCCATGCTTAACTCTCCTTTGTGTTTATAACTTGGTTATATTATAATCACTAAATTAGGGAAAATCAATATAAATTCCTTAAATTAGGGATTTTTGTTGAGTTGCACAAATTGTGATTATTTATTTTAGTGATTTT
>CACYDY010000261.1 GCA_902773245.1 uncultured Ruminococcus sp. | reverse complement strand
TTATATATATTATCAAAAAATCCGACTTTTGTCAACACGTTTTTAAATGTTTTTTTACACTTTTTTGAGATTTGTTACTTTTGACTTTATTAAATAGTCATATCCAAGCATATTTGTTTAAATTGCCGCATTGGCACAGACCTGTAAAATATTACACTACAAAAACATCTGCTATATTGCTATACAAGTAAATGCTTAATTTATGCTTGTTAGTGTATAATTTTAGCAGACAGCCGATGAGCGGAAGCCTACTCATCTTTATAAAATGCAAAGCGGCATTACCTCCGGGCGTGTGCCCGGCTTTCAAAAAAACTTGACAGTCTTTTTCCATGATACTATAATTATTAATAGAGAACATTTTTTGGGGGGATTTTATGAAAAACGAATACGAGCTAATGTACAAAAAATACTACAATCGTGTTTATTTGTTTATATACAAGCTTTGTTCGGACAAAGAGCTGACTGAAGATCTGACTCAGGAAACTTTTTATCAAACGTTCAAATCTCTCCACAGATTCAAGGGCGACAGCGATATGTTCACATTTATTGCAGCTATCGCAAAGCACACCTACTTCAAATACTTAAAAAAGAACCGCCGCATAAACTGCGGAGTAAGTCTTTTTGATGTTTCGGATTTTTTGACGGACACAGGCGAGTATAACCCCGAATATATTTATGAACAAACTGCCGAATGCTCCTATATCAGAGAGCTTATTGATAAACTGCCTGAAAAATACAAAGACATTATCCTATACCGAATTTATGCCGACATGACGTTCGCCCAAGCGGCTGCAGCTATGAACATCACGGAAAATTCGGCAAAGGTCTTGTTTTTCAGAGCAAAAAAAAAATTACTGGAGGAATTAAAAAATGGAGATTACTTGTGATATCGCAATGGATCTTGTTGATGTTTACACCAGCAGAGCCGCAAGCGAGGACACCGAAACCGCTGTCAGAGATCATCTGAAAAGCTGCAAAGAATGCCGACGTTTTTATGACGGCTACAAAAAAAGTCTTGACGAAGAAAAAAAGAAAAAGCAGACCTGTTTTAAGGTTGAAACAAGCCCCTGCGCCGCCGATGAGCTTATTGCCGACAGCATGACAAAAGTGTCTAAAAGATTAAGAAGAAGAAGAATCATCTCGATCGTTTGCAGCTGTATTTCAATTGCAATAGTTTTGGCATCGGCTGTCATAGATCTAAGATCCATACTGTCCGACAGCGACTAACATTTATTTTTGTTAATAATATTTTACTCCCGGAGGAATTGTTTTTATGTACGAAGAAAAAAAGAAAAAGCTCAGAAAATTCGTTAAACCGCATCACGAAGAATATATCGGCGGTATTTGGTTTATTGTGATCGGAATTACCGGAGTTGTCTTTGGCATCATGGAACATGATTATCAAACAACTTTTCTTTCACTGCTTTTCGCAATACTTTTGGGAGGCGGAATCTTGTATTCCGGCATAAGCGCAACCTTGAAATACCGAAAAAAGATACAGCATATCGAGGACAGCAGCGCGCTCGAGATCCTGATGGACGATTTTGAAAACGGCAGCCGCGCTTTTAAAGACTCGCTCATTCTCGGAAAGGTGTTCCTGATCGGGAAGAGAATGGGAACTATCGTTTCATACAACGAAATAGTGAGAATTTATCAATACATCGAAAAAACAAACGGAGTCGAAAGCAAGAGAACCATAAAAATCGAAACAGCCGACAATCGCAAATTGGATCTTTGCAAGTTAAAGCGATGGGGAAAGTCAGATGATGAATTTGTTCAGGTTATTGAATATATAATTTCTATGAACCCCAACATTCAATTCGGTTACAACGGATAAGGAGGCATTGATTCCCGATGGCAAACAGCACAGAAAAACAGATTTTCAAATTTGCAAAGCCCTCGTTGGCATATCCGATCATAACCGCTGTATTTTTGGTCTTTTGCAGTATTATGGTGATATCTATGCCGGATCTTTTATGGGTCATAATTTGGACTGCATTCGGAGTCGGAGTTACCGTTTACTGTTTTTGGTGGTCATATCTCCGCTGTTATATCCGACTTAGGAACAAGCTTGCAAAAATAAAGTTTGAAAACGATTTTCCGGCTTTGGAGAACGACTTTTTAAACGGCGGAACACTTTTCAACAAATTCGACAAAACCGTGATCATGGGCGAAAAATACATGATCGCAAAGCAATCGGGCAATATCTATGCATACTCCGAAATCCGACGGCTGTACCAGGAAGCCGAAAGTATGAACGGGGTTGAAATGTTTCGCAACATTTACATAGCAGACGAAAATTCAAAGAAGATTCTATTTCAAAAGATCGACCGCAGAACGTACAGCCAAGAAGAATGGCAGATATTTTGCGGGTTCGTTGAATCAAAAAACGAGAACGTCAAATTTGGTATGTATTCATTTTCTTTTGAGTCTAAATAAATGACCGTTAATACATAGTATTATCACTCTTCAAAAAGCCGACCTATGGAATGCTCCACAGGCCGGCTTTTTCAATTTTTTATTCACTATCCACAACTTAAGAGTAGAGTGAATTTTAGCAGGGGTCGGGGCGTCAGCCCCGATAGGTGGCGGGCGAAGCCCGCCACC
>CACYDY010000260.1 GCA_902773245.1 uncultured Ruminococcus sp. | reverse complement strand
GAGCAGGAAGCGCCTCTCGTTCAGGATCAGTTTATTACAGAAGAGGATACCCAAAGCTTCAATGCTTTTGAGAATGCCGCAGTAAGCGATCCAGTTGACGGATTTATGGAAGAAGTGAAAAACGAGATTGCGCAGGAGCCGCAGCAGTTTGTTCCCGACATGAACGTGCCAAGTGACGAAACTGTGTTTGCACAGAATTCTCAGGTTGCGGATCAGTTCCTTACACCGGCTCAGACATCTGCTCAGGCTGCAGATCAGTTCCTTACGTCAACTCAGACATCTACTCCGGTTGCAGATCAGTTCTTCGCGCAGCCGAAAGCTCCTATTGCAGAGCAGTTTGCTGCCGCACCTTCGCTTACGCAAGCCCCCGTTGCAGATCAGTTCTTTGCACAGCCAAAGACAGCTGCAGCGCCGATAGCTCAGCCTGCGCCGCAGCCCGTATTGGAGAAGCCTGCCGAACCTACGCCCGAGCCGGAACAGGCAGCAGCGCCGAAAGCGCCTAAAGAAAAATCCAATCAGGATATTGTTATAAAAGCAAATAATCCGGACGGAACTAAGAAGGCAATAAAGGTGTCAATGCCGATATTTATCCCCGATGACCCGAACGAGGATCTCGAGGTCAATACAAGCGTTTCATCGTCGCTTCAGAATGCAATAAAGAAATCTCAGGCAATGATGAACGATGACGTTTTCGGCAAAAAGCCGTTTAATGAAGCTCTCGGCAAGCCCGTAGAGGAAAAACCTGCCGACAATGCGCCCAAGAAAGATTTTTCGTTCAGCGATATCATGAATGATCTTGCATCCGATAACGAAAGTACAAAGTTTGATCTTTCAAGCCTTATGATGAGCCATGCCGAGGAGCAGCCGGCTGCGCCGGTTAAGCCGAAGCTTACAATTCAGACTCAGGCAACCGAGACAAAAATGATAGCAAGAGAACTTGAGGTTGAGCCGGATATCAGAGTTGCGCAGATCCTGCGTGACAAACTCAACGACGGATACAGGAATCTTGCAAGATTGATCTCCGAAGCAGAGGTTATGTATGCCGAGTATGACGCAAACACCAAGCATATTCTCATTGACGGAAACAACAAGGGTCATATTTTCTCCGAGAAGATCTATGCCGATAAGTCTGTTGAGAATTTCGCAAAGAACGGTATCAAGGTTTATATTAAGGAGTACAAGAACGAGGATTTGTTCTCAATGCTTTATGAATACAAGCGTCATGGTATTCAGGATCTGGTTCTCGACGAAACGGCAAACTGGGTTATTGTTTCTGCGGATACAATAATTGATATGCTTGATGTTAACGAAAAGAAATTTGTTCCGATCCCGATTGCAAATCCGGAGCTTATGTTTGCAATGACAACTCTGTTCCAGAAGCTCCAGTCCAAGAATGACAATCCGAAGCGTAAGCAGGAGATTGCATCTCTTGAAAAAATGATGATCAGAGAGTTTACAAGCGCAAGATATATTCTTCCGCTTGTGGCTTATGACGAGAACAACATCAGACCGATTTCAATAGACGGAAAGAACGGCGTCAAGAGAATTCTTGTTTTCAGCGACGCTTTCGAGATGAAGAGATTCTTCGGCGACAAGATAGGAATAGTAAGAGATTATGAAATCATTACTTACAAAGAGTTGATCAAGAAATTTACAGTTATGCCTAACACTGTTGTTGTACTCAACGAAGGTCCGCTTCGTTTTGAATTTAACGATCACAATTGTGACCATATCAATAAGGTTATTATGGGCAAGTAATTATAACAAACATACTTTGTCCTTACTATGGAATTTTACCGCACACTGTTTTCGGTGTGCGGTAAGTTTTGTGGAATCGTGGTATTATCCTGCGGCATTATCACTATAATATACTGTGAGGTGATAAAATGAATTACACGACAGTTGAACACACTGCAAAAAGCAATGATGAACAACACACTTTATACGGAAAGATTTATGTACCGATAGGAACTCCGAGAGCAACCGTTCAAATTATTCACGGAATGTCGGAGCATATTGAGCTTTATGAGGAGCTTTCCGACAAATTAGCAAAACAGGGCTTTGCAGTGATAATTTATGATCAGCTGGGACATGGCAAAACAGCCGGAGCATTGGAAAATCTCGGCTTTTTTGCGGAAGAAAACGGCGACAGGATCCTTGTCGAGGACGCATTCGGTTTTGTAAGAGAGCTTTTGGAGGATTATTCGGGTATTCCGCACATTCTTTTCGGCCACAGCATGGGCAGCTTTGTTGCAAGGATCTGTGCGGAAAAATATCCCCAAATGGCTGACGCTTTGATAATAGCAGGAACGGGAGGTCCTCAAAAAGCCGCTCCGCTGGGTCTTGCCATAACCGATTTGGGCAGCAAGGTAAAAGGAACGGAATATCGCTCGGACTTGACCCAAAAGGCTTTTATGGATATCTATAACACTGAGTTTAAAGAAGAAAAAAACGATTATTCGTGGCTTACAAGAGATCCCGAAACTATCTTGCGTCACACTAACGACGAAAGGTTTAACTTTACATTTTCACTCAAAGCAATGAATGATCTTGTAATGCTAAGCACCGAATGCAACAGCGAACAGTGGTTTGACGAATACAGAAAAGATCTTCCCACACTGATAATCTCGGGAGAAAAAGATCCTGTAGGAGAGAACGGAAAGGGAGTAATGGAGGTTTTTAAAAATCTGGAAAGCCGCGGGGTGTCGGATCTTTCGTTTAAGCTGTATCGTGACTGCCGCCATGAATTACTCAACGAGTTAAACAAAGAAGAGATTATGGACGAGATCATATGTTGGATAAATAATCGTATTACAACCGATCAAAACAAAAAACCGTCGTGATCAACGGCGGTTTTCTGTACTGCATAAAGCAGCAGCTATAGGTATTTATAATGCAAATGTGTGGAGAACTCAGATTTATTTTAACTATATATATAATACCACAATTGATGTCCCATAAGTGTCCCATTTGCAGTGAAACAAGCGTTTTTTAAGTGAAAAATCACATCACTGACAGTGATTTCAATTATTATAGACTAAAAATAAAAAAAGCGGAATTTATTAATAATTTAATTCATATATTTATGCTATAATCAGAGGAACGATTAGTAGTACAATTTCAACTATTAAATAAAGATTGTTAGGAAAATTTCAAAAAACTATTGACATGGCAGAAATCAGGTGTTATAATAAACCTATAAATCCGATAGGTGATATGAATATTACAGAAAAGTGTGATAAAATGATCAATAACAGTGAAGAACGTTTCTTCAAGCACCGGCGATGTTGAATATATTATTTTTCAACTATTGCCTACAATTGTATCAGACTAAATTAACGCAGAGGAGATAATTATTATGAGTATTTATAAGAGTGTTTTGGATTTGGTTGGCTCAACTCCGCTTGTAGAGCTTACAAATTATGAAAAAAACAACGAGCTTGAGGCAACGATACTTGCCAAGGTTGAGTTTTTTAATCCCGCAGGAAGCGTCAAGGACAGAATTGCAAAGGCTATGATCGACGACGCCGAGGCAAAGGGACTTATTAAGCCGGGTGCGGTTATTATCGAGCCGACAAGCGGTAATACGGGAATAGGTCTTGCAGCGGTTGCCGCAGCGAGAGGCTATAAGGTTATTCTGACAATGCCCGAAACGATGAGCATTGAAAGAAGAAATCTTTTGAAGGCTTACGGGGCTGAGCTTGTTCTGACTGACGGTTCAAAGGGAATGAAGGGTGCGATCGCAAAGGCAAACGAGCTTGCCGAAACAACACCCAACAGCTTTATTCCGAGCCAGTTTACAAACTCGGCAAACCCTGCCGCGCATAAGGCGACAACAGGTCCGGAAATCTGGAAAGATACCGAAGGAAAGGTTGATATTTTTGTTGCAGGCGTAGGTACAGGCGGAACAATTTCGGGTGTAGGCGAATATCTGAAATCTCAGAATCCCGATGTTAAGGTGGTTGCTGTAGAGCCGGCAACATCGCCCGTATTGTCTAAGGGCACTCCCGGACCGCACAAGATCCAGGGTATCGGAGCAGGCTTCGTTCCCGATACATTGAACACCGCAGTCTATGACGAAATTATCACTATTGACAACGAAACCGCCTTTGCTACGGGCAAAACGCTTGCGAGAAATGACGGCTTGCTGGTAGGAATCTCTTCGGGCGCGGCTGTAGCTGCTGCTGCGATTCTTGCTAAAAGACCTGAGAACAAAGGAAAAGTTATCGTTGCACTTCTTCCCGATACAGGCGAGCGTTATCTTTCGACGCCGATGTTTGCAGACTGATTTGAACGGACGGAACGTAGTCTGTTTTAAAAAGTACTGCTGAATGACAGCCACTTTAACATAATTATTAAATAAGAAAATGACGAAAAACTATCCCGGTAATGAGAAGGTTTTCGTCATTTTTTATTAATCGTAACAAAAAGTTAAAAAACAGTTAAAAAAGTATTGCAATTCTGCTCGTTTGTGCTATAATTAATATGTCAACCAAGTTGAATAATATTCTCAATTACGTTTTCTAAATGTATTAAATCCAGCTTTTCTTTGTTGAAAAGTTCAATATACTTTTCTGCCGAGCTTTTGTCGGGAAAAATGTCGGGAATATTAACAACGGAGCAATTTTTAACATCATCAAAAGCTTCAATGCCGTATGCTGCATAGCTTCCAAGTGTTTCATTAAAAATATTGTCTTCAGTGAGTTTGTAGGTTATCATATTATCAAAGACTCCTTAAAAATTGATTGGATACTAAAACTGTATTGTGAATCACCTTTGCTATTATAGCACACAAAAAGTGAAAAATTTCGCATTTTTTGAAACCGGCTGCTTTTTTGATGAATTTGATTAATGATTTAGTGAGGAAAGAGATGATTATTAATGCATATTGCAATATGCGACAGCGATCAAGAAGATTCACAGCGGCTTTGTTCGATATTAAACAGCTATTTTGAAGACAGTAATTATTCTGCAAAGACAGAAAAATACCTCAGATTAGATGATTTATTTTTTGAAATATACGAAGAAGTTCACTTTGATATAATTTTTTTGAGGGTTGAAGATTCTCGGACAATAGATATGTTTGCAGAAAAAATAAAAGAGAACAGCAATGTCATCACTCATTTGATAATAATAAGTTCAAGTACGGAATTTGCAGTTGAGGGTTATGAGCTTGGCGCCTCAGGATATTTGTTAAAGCCTTTTGAAAAGCCGATGATTGAAAGAATAATGAAAAGACTGTCAATAGGCATTGGCAGCTCGGAATACATCGTAAAGCAGAAAAGCAGCATTTTCAAGATACCGTACGACCGGATCAGGTACGTTGAAAGCAGCAACACAAAATGTCTGTTTCACACAACAGAAGGCAAAAATTACACGCTGTACAAGCGTTTGAACGATATTGAAAAAGAACTGTCGGACGACCGATTTTTGCGGTGTCACAGAAGTTATATTGTAAATATGAATTTTATCGTTAACGCCGAGAAAGATTTTCTTTTGGAAAACGGCGAAAGAGTTCTGATACGGCAAAAAAGCTTGAAAGATATAAAAGAAAAATACTTGTATTTTATAGAACATCAAAAAAACTTATCAAATAAATAATTCCTTAAAAAACAGCACTATGAATTGTCCAAACTTATAATGCTGTCAGATAAATCAAAATCCCCCTTTTCTTACGGAAAGGGGGATCAGTCAATTAACCGTTAAATATGATATTCATAGCAGTCGGGAATATTGGGAATTTCCAAATTAAAGGAAATTTTAGGAATCTCCGACAGATTATATGGTGTGTTCTGATAAACATAGTAATTCAGCCAGTTCATAAACAGCAGGTTTGCATAGCTTTTCCACTGCATAATGGGTTTTTTGTCGGTGTTGTTTTCGGGGAAATAGTTGCTTGGAATTTTAGGATCAATTCCTTTTTCCAAATCACGGAAAAATTCCTTGGCAAGAGTATCCCTGTCATATTCGGGGTGTCCGAGTATGAAAAACTGTCTGCCGCTTTTTTCACCAATTATAGAAACTCCGGCTTCATCGGAAAGGGAAAGAATTTCAAGCTCGCTGTGCTTTTGAACATCGGGTGTTTTTACTCCCGTGTTTCTGGAGTGGGGAATGTAGAAAACATCATCAATACCGCGCATTAAAGGGTGTTTGGAATTTAATACCTTGTGAGAGAAAATTCCCGAAAGCTTTTCGTCAAAAGAATACTTTGGTATTTTATAATGATAGTATAGTCCGGCTTGCGCTCCCCAACAGATATGCAGTGTGGAGTAAACATTTCTTTTGCTCCACTCCATGATCGAGCAAAGCTCTTCCCAGTAATCGACCTCATTAAAATTAAGCAGCTCAACGGGTGCGCCCGTTATGATCATTCCGTCATAGAAGTTGTCCTTGATTTCGGAAAATATTTTATAAAAAGAGGTCAGATGATCCTGAGGCGTATTTTTTGAAACGTGAGAAGCCATCTGCAAAAATTCGATGTTCACCTGAAGCGGACTGTTTCCGAGCAGACGAAGAAGCTGTGTTTCGGTCACGATTTTTGTCGGCATAAGATTAAGAATAATAATTTCAAGCGGTCTTATGTCTTGTGACATTGCGCGTTTGTTGGTCATAACAAAGACGTTTTCGCTTTCGAGAATTTTTGCCGCAGGCAGATCCTCCGGAATATTTATTGGCATTTTTTCACCTCGCTTTGAGGGTTAAAGAATTTTGAGTGCTGCAATATTGTTGATCAATACTGTTTGCCCCAGAACACTTGGTGCTTGGCAGGTTTTCCGCAGCATACGCAAACATCGGAAAGAACCTCTTCCTTAAACGGAATACATCTTGACTTGACTCCGCCGGTAACATCTTTGATCTTGTCCTCGCATTCAACATCGCCGCACCACATAGCCTTGATAAATCCGGGCTTGTTCTTTGCTGTGTCAACAAACTCGTCGAATGTCAGCGCAACATGAGTTTTCTCCTTCATGTTTTCGAGAGCTTTTTGATACATTCCCTCATGAACTTCACAAAGAGCATTTCTGACAGCTTCTTCGATATTGTCAAGCGAAACGAATTGTTTTTCACGATTGTCACGTCTTACTATAACGCATTGATTTTTCTCGATATCCTTGGGGCCGATCTCAACTCTGACGGGAACGCCCTTCATTTCATACTGACTGAATTTCCAGCCCGGGCTGTTGTCGGAATCGTCCAGCTTAACTCTGAATTCTGCGCACAGACGGTTCTTTAGCTCCTCTGCCTTTTCGAGGACGCCCTCTTTGTGCTGGGCGATAGGAATAACAGCCACTTGGATGGGAGATATCTTCGGGGGAAGAACAAGTCCGTCGTCATCTCCGTGAACCATGATGATAGCGCCGATCATTCTTGTTGAAACGCCCCATGAAGTCTGATGAGGATACTGCAAAGTGTTATCTCTTCCGGTAAACTTGATGTCAAAGGCTTTCGCAAAGCCGTCGCCGAAATAGTGAGAAGTACCGCCCTGCAAAGCAACGCCGTTGTGCATCATCGGCTCAATGGTATAGGTGGCTTCTGCGCCGGCAAACGTTTCTTTTCTTGTTTTCTTTCCGACAACAGCGGGGATAGCAAGAGTTTCTCTGTAGAAGTCCTCATAAACCTTGAGCATACGGAGAGTTTCTTCCTGAGCTTCTTCTGCTGTTTCGTGCATTGTGTGACCCTCCTGCCAGAGGAACTCAGAGGTTCTCAGGAACGGACGGGTAGTTT
The DNA here is from genome assembly GCA_902773245.1 of uncultured Ruminococcus sp. Lineage (GTDB taxonomy): Bacteria > Bacillota > Clostridia > Oscillospirales > Acutalibacteraceae > RUG592. Next base: position 668 of record CACYDY010000260.1, on the reverse strand, counting down.
TCTCCCAACGCATTACGCTGCACCACTGATTGTACAGCTTGGGCAGATCTCTGTAGGAGTTGATAGTGTTTCTGTAATGCTCGCAGAAAAGAACCTCCGAAGTCGGACGAATAGCAAGACGTTCGCTGAGCTTTTCCGAACCGCCGTAGGTTACCCAGGCAGCTTCGGGAGCAAAGCCCTCGACGTGATCTTTTTCCTTTTGAAGCAGGCTTTCGGGAATGAGCATTGGCATATAAACATTCTCATGACCTGTTTCCTTAAAACGGCGGTCAAGATCGTGCTGAATATTTTCCCATATTGCATAGCCGTAGGGTCTGTAGATCATACAGCCCTTTATACCCGAATAATCGCAAAGCTCAGCCTTTTTCACAATATCCGTATACCACTTTGCAAAATCTTCATCTCTTGAAGTAATGGCTTCAACCATTTTTTTGTTTTGTGCCATTTTTGCACCTCCATATTTTATTTACATACAACTTATAATTATACCCCTAATGAACACGGATTTCAACCTTTTTTGTCAAAATTAACTGTGAAAGCATAAAGGACACCTCTAAAAACCTTCTGCCGCTCATCTGCACCACATCTTCATCCGTCATATCGCCCAAAATTTCTTGACATACGTCAGTATGCCTGCGAAATTTATGTGCAATCTGCCGAATAAATCT
>CACYDY010000259.1 GCA_902773245.1 uncultured Ruminococcus sp. | reverse complement strand
CCAAAGGCTCTGCCTTTGGAAACCGCAAACTTTTGAAAAAGTTTGATCAAAACTTTAATATGCTAAATCTTTTAGATTTCGAGTATAATAATCGGCAGAAGCAATTTTGCCGAACTGCAAAAAAAGGAGTAATATATGGCAAGTCACAGAATGGGCAGAACCACGGAGGACATCAAGCGTGAACTGTCGGCAGTTCTCAGGGAGCTTAAAGATCCCCGTGTGGCAGACTCGATGATCAGCATTGTCAGAGTTGAGGTTTCAAACGATCTCAGCTGCTGCAAAGCATATGTCAGCGCAATGGAAGGACTTGAAAAGGCAAAGCAGGCTGTCGAGGGACTGAGATCCGCAAGCGGATATATAAGACGTCAGATCGGATCAAGACTATCTCTCCGTCATGTTCCGGCTATGCTTTTTGAAGCAACCGACTCAATTGAGTACAGCGCAAATATATCACGACTGCTCAATGAGCTTGATATAAAGGACGATGAAGATGATGAACAGTCTGAATGAAATTGCACGGTTTTTGACCGAACGTGATAACTTTGTGATCTTAACTCATCAGTACCCCGACGGCGACACATTGGGTTCGGCTTTCGCTTTGTGCAGAGCATTAAGAAAAATGGGAAAACGATCACGGGTTATCGTTAACGGAGTTTTTTCAAAAAAATTTCAGTATCTTGCAGCAGGAATGCAGGAGCAGGATTTTAATTATCAAACCGTGATCACGGTTGACATTGCTTCCGTTTCACTTTTGGGTGAACTGAAAGCTGAGTTTGAGAATATTGTCGATGTAAGCATTGATCACCATGCAATGAATACTTCGTTTGCAAAGATGACCTATGTTGATCCAAAGGCGGCTGCAAATACCGAGAATATTTACAAACTCATAAAAATACTCGGTGTTGAAATTGACCGAGAAATGGCAAATTGTATTTTTACGGGATTGTCGACCGACACGGGTTGTTTTAAATTTACAAACGTAACGCCCGACACGATGAGAATTGCAGCCGATCTCATGGAACTTGGCTGCGACAGCGCCGAGATCAACAGGATCATGTTCGACACCAAGTCAATGGCAAGAATACGTATGGAAAGAGCTGTTTTAAACACTCTGACAACACATTGCGGCGATAAGATAGCTATTATCAACAGCACGCTTGCAATGGAAAAGGAAACGGGCGCAGAGGATGCCGACATGGACGGAATTGCGGCTATTCCCAGACAGATCGAGGGCGTTGTTATAGGAATTACCATCAAGGAAAAGGGCGAAAAGCATTACCGTGTAAGTGTGAGAACTTTAAGCGGCTATAATGCGGCGAGTATATGCAGCAAATTTGGCGGCGGCGGTCACCACGCTGCCGGCGGCTGCTCAATTGACGGTGAATTTGACGAAGTGAAAGAGAAAATTCTTGCGGCGGCTAAAGAGGAGCTTTTCGGCAAGTAACGGAGAAGTATTTATGGACGGAATAATAGTTGTTAACAAACCGCAGAATTTCACATCGTTTGACGTTGTTGCGGTCATGCGAAGACTTTGCGCCCAGCGTAAGATCGGACACACCGGAACGCTCGATCCCATGGCAACGGGAGTCCTTCCGCTTCTTCTCGGCAATGCCGCAAAAGCTCAGGATATTCTCCCCGACAGCGACAAGGAATACGCTGCCGAGTTCAAACTCGGACTGACAACCGACACTCTCGATATCTGGGGGCAGGTTGTTTCCGAAAAAGCAGTTTCGTCAAGTCTTTCGGATCTGAAAGACGTGCTGCCTGAGTTTCAGGGCGAGATAACTCAGATCCCGCCGATGTTTTCGGCAGTAAAAAAAGGCGGCGTAAGACTTTATGATCTTGCGCGGCAGGGAATTGAGGTTGAAAGAGAACCGAGGCGTGTCACGGTTTCCAAGCTTGAGCTTGTTGATTACAGCGAAAAGGATCATTGCGGAAAGCTGATAATATCATGCTCCAAGGGTACATATATTCGCACTGTAATAGACGATATCGGAAAAAAACTGGGCTGCGGAGCAGTCATGACTTCATTGGTAAGAACAAGAGCGTGCGGCTTTACGCTGAACGACGCATTGACTCTCGATCGTATAAAGGAGATTTCACAAAACGGAGAAGCTCCTGAAAACACCAAGTCACTTTTGAGATCATGTGAAAGCTTGTTCGGCGTTTACAGAAGGATAGAAGTCAGCGACAAACAGTCAGTGCGATTTTCCAACGGCAGTCCGCTTGATCTCGACAGAACTTCGGTAAAGAAAAGCGGCGTCGATAATGAGCTGTTGAGAGTGTGCGGCAAAAACGGAGATTTTCTCGGCTTGGGAAAAATAGATTTGGAAACGAGATCAATAAAAATATACAAGCTTTTTCCGTCTGTTTGATAATTACTATCCACTGTCCACAACTTAAGAGTAGAGTGAATGTATGTAGGGTTCGGGGCGTAAGCCCCGATAGGTGGCGGGCGAAGCCCGCCACCCTTTAGCCCCCTTTCCCTCGAGGGAAAGGGGGTTGGGGGTATGGGTGACGTCAATAAGTGTTAAATAAAACCAACATCTTGGGTCGACAGGAATAAATCCTTAAGTTGTAGATAATGTATTAATAATTATACTCGAAATCTAAAAGATTCAGCATATTAAAGTTTTGATCAAACTTTGGAGTATATAATCCCTTTAGGAACTGTCAGAAAATAACTTGAACATTTATACTTGTCTAATTTGCCCTGTGTGTCGTTACAACACCTTGAAATACGTCAGT
>CACYDY010000258.1 GCA_902773245.1 uncultured Ruminococcus sp. | reverse complement strand
TTCTCAACAATCGACACACCAACGCTGCTGCCGCCCGAGCACGGTTTTACAACACACGGAAAAACGTTCCACTGTGAAATTCTTCCGTTTGTTTTATCTTCCTCTTTAAAGCATTCACCCGACGGAGTTCCGATATTATTGCTGAGAAGTATACTCTTTGTAATGCCCTTGTTCATTGCAACGGCGCTGCCAAGATAGCCGCTGCCGGTATATTTTATTCCGAGAAGGTCAAAGGTTGCCTGGAGTCTGCCGTTTTCACCGTTTTCCCCATGGAGCGCAAGAAAACAAATGTCGGCATAGCGGCAGATCTCTTCGACGTGTTCTCCCAAAAACCTGTCCGACTGATCTCTTCTCTGAGCCTTTATTCTTTTCAGATCGGGAATCACCTCACGAACTCCGAGGTTCTCGGTAAAATCATAACCTGTTTTAAAAAGCTCCTCGATATCGCATTCGTCTTTTTCATAGCCCATAAAAACATCAAGCAAAACTACTCTGTGACCGCATTTTCTCAATGCGCCCGCAACCATAGTGCCGGAAGTTATCGAAACATCACGCTCTGTGCTGAGTCCTCCTGCGAGAACAACTATATTCATAATTAAAAAGCCTCCGTAAATTCAATTTATACTATTATATTTTACACTTTTTCCGCCAATGTTACAATACTTAAATTGACATTTGTATCAATAATATAACGAGAATTTTGGTTCTTTTGACCACTATCCGTCCATTCTACATCGTCATTGAACGCCGAATACTTCTCTTCGTGGCGAAGCGACACGGGAGAATCATGAGGAAAGGTTATTTTTAACGAAGAAGATTCGGCAGTGCCGATAACATTTCCCTTTATGGCATAAAAGTTCAGCTGTGCGGACGTTGTTTGAAGATCGGCATTGATACCGCCCGAAATATTGTTTAATTTTACGGTTGAGCTGTTTGCTGCGAGCTTTGAGTAAACCATATTCAGATTATTCAACACGATCTCGGACGAAATTGACGAAACGTCGAAATTACCTCTTGAATATAATCTCTCCGCAGAAAAAGCAGAACCGCTCATCTCCAGAACAATACTGCCTGCTTCGAGAGTTCCTGCGCTGACACTCGAGCTGGTCAGATTAAAGCTTATATCCATGGAGCTTTCAATGTCGCAAACGTCGATCTGAGAAAAATTCCCCGCAAAGAAGTATCCTCCTTTATAATTTTCGGGGATTTCAACCGTGATGGTTACATTTTTGGTGTCAATGCTGTCGCCGGTTTTTATGTCTGTAATATAAAGCGATCCGTTTTTCACAAATGTTTTTAAGAAGCAGTTGTGTGACAGATCACTCGGAACATCAATTGAAATACTCATTTCATCGGACTTTGCGGGTATGATTTTTGCCGAACAGCTTTCTGCGAAGATCTGCACGGTGTTAAACTCGTTGAGCGGATATGAAACATTCTTCTCTGTTGTAAATGCCGTTTGGTCGGTAATTTCAGCAAGCTCGGCTTTCTGAAAATCAACGTTGGTTTCACCTATTTGAATATTCTGTTTGACAACATTATAAACATCTTCTACGCTCACATTGTTTTTCCTGATCATGATACTTCCCGAAAGCATCAAAACTCCGGCAGCCAAAAAGGAAACGAAAAACAAAACTGCAATTCTTTTCAAAACCGTTGTTCCCCCTTTTTGTTTCTGAGTATCCCGCCCATAAGATTTGGAAAAAACTTCACGGCTCTTGTCAGCGATTTAAAAACGAGTACGGCAAGCATAATGAAGGAAAACGTTAAAAGTATGCTTCCAAGACCGAAAACTACAAATCCTGCGTCAAGAGTAACGGACATGAACGCACCGACGCAAATCAGCGCCGCAGAGATACACAGCGCCGCCGCCGCCGCAAAAAGAACCGTTCCCAAAGCAACTGCGGCGATCTCATACAAAAAACACACGGGGATCATGAGAATAAATTTCAAAACACTCAAAAAAGTTTTCTGCCCGTTTTGATCTGACACCAAAACCGAATCTACTCCTTCGATCGGAACAGGCTTTCCTTTTTTGTAGCTTTCTGCAATTTCTTTCGGCGAACGAAGCTTTCCGAGCGCTTTATCTTCACTCAAACCGCTTTGGGCACAGTTATCGAAAAAACAGGTGTAGTCGTTCATAAGGACATATTTTTCCTCATCGGGAACACCGTCAAGCTCCAGCATAAGATCATACATAAATTCCGACTGTGTCATAACAAATAATCCTTCATTTTTAAAGTATCACCGTTTGGAATAAAATAAGTTGCGCCTGAATTTTTGTCTATTTCGGGAGAAATATTGGTGTGAATGTACAGTGTGTCAAGTCCTGCCGAAATACCGCCTCTTATATCGGCATTCGGATCGTTTCCGACCATAATAGTTTCTTTCGGGTCAAGAGAATAGCGATCCAAAAGGATATTGAAAAAGTGTGTGTCGGGCTTTGAACATTCTTCATCGGATGAAATGACTATTCCGTCAAATTTCTCACGGATACCAAGAAGTTCAAGCTCGTCCCATGTGAATGCACGCTGGGCGTTTGTCAGCAGATACACGTTTCCCCCACTTTTTTTGAGCGAATCAAGCAGATCGGCAATACCGTCATAAAGCCTGATATACTCTCGGGACGAGCGTCTGAAAAACATAGCCGTATCCAAAACGGTTTGATCGTCGGGCTTAACATTTTTATTTTCATAAAGACGTCTGAACACCTTTTCGATCTTGATATCAATATATTTATATTCGGGGTGAGCGGCGTAAATGACTTTCTTTTCATCGTCGACATACCGAGAATATGTTTTCTGCAGCTCCTCGGCGGAGTACTCTGCGCCGTTTTTTGCATAGAACCCGGCTGTTTTCTTCCAAAGAGAAATATCCCACTCATCGGTGTGAATATCGGCAAGAGTACCGTACAGATCGAACATATAATTTTTGTACATAAAATCACCTCACGGGAATTTTGAAAATTTGGGTATTGCTATGAATATTATATAATGTTGAGGTAATAAAGTCAATTGGTTGTTTCACGGAAATAAAGAAAACGTATTGACTTTATATATACTAAAAATCTAAAAGATTCAGCATATTAAAGTTTCGCTCAAGCCTTTTCAAAGGCTTGCAGATTCCAAAGACAGC
>CACYDY010000257.1 GCA_902773245.1 uncultured Ruminococcus sp. | reverse complement strand
CTGTCGTATGTCAAGTTCTTTTGACGCAGTTAGCAGGAAAATTTGCCAAAAAGACGTGTGTCGCTAAGATATTAAACAGGCTCTAAGCATTTCACAACTCCTACGCAGCACCATGCGCAGGAGTTTTTTATTCGCCGCTTTAAAAAAAAACAGCAGCCGAAATTGATCGACTGCTGTTTTTTATTTGTGCATAATACCGAAATATCAATCCTTTGATTCGGAAGCCGCCTTTTCCTGCTTTCCTGCGCCAATGCAGAGTTTTCTTATTATATCGACAGGGATCATTGTGATCGCAAGAAGAACTACAGCTGCCCAACCTGTAATACCAAACGGTACACAGCTGAACATTTCTCCGACAAATTGGAACGGAGCAAGCGGGATCAAAGCACAGTTTACAAGCAATGCCTGGATCAGGATAATTGTTATCATAACCTTTAAGAATCCGGTATTCTCATTAAGACCCTTAAAGATTTTAAATCCGTCGTCACGAACGTTAAAGCCGTTTGCGAGCGCCGCAAGAATGAACAATACGAAATATCCTGTGAGGTGCTTGTCAAGATCATAAGCGCCGTTTGTTTGGAAGAAGCTCTTGAAGAACGGGAGCTTCAAAAATGCAAAGCTGATTATGGTTGCCCACGTACCCATTGTAACGATCTGAGCCATCATCTTTTTGCTGATAATGCTCTCGTCACGGCGGCGCGGCTTCTCAAACATATACTTCTTGAGGGCAGGCTCGTTGCCAAGCATTATTGCGCCAAGGCTGTCCATTACCAGGTTTACGAACAAAAGGTGCGTAACCTTAAGCGGCTCTTCTATGCCGAAGAACGGAGCAATAGCGCTGACTATAACGGCTGCTACGTTAATAACAAGCTGGAATTTACAGAATTTAAGAATGTTGTGATAAATTGTTCTGCCGTACCAGATAGCGTCCTTGATGGACTTGAAATTATCATCAAGAATAACGATCTTACCGGCTTCCTTTGCAGCTTCCGTACCGCTGCCCATTGCAAAGCCGACATCTGCTCTCTTGAGCGCAGGCGAGTCGTTAACTCCGTCGCCGGTCATACCTACAACGAGGTTCATCTCCTGACACAGGCGAACCATTCTTGACTTATCCGTAGGCAGCGCTCTTGCGATAACTCTGATGTTCGGAATGATCTTCTTTACCTCATCGTCGCTCATTGAGTTAAGCTGTGCGGACGAAAGCGCAACGTCCTTTTTCTCTTTGAGAAGACCTGCGTCCTTGGCAATGGCAACTGCAGTTTCAAGACGGTCACCCGTGATCATAACTACCTGAATACCTGCGGACTGTACCTCTGCGATAGCGTCCTTGGCTTCGGGACGAACCTCATCTCGGATACCTACAAGACCTATAATTACAACGTCGTCGTTGATCTTGTTCTCGGTCATTTTCTTCTCGGAATAACCGAATGCAAGAACACGCATTGCTTTTTCCGCAAGCTCGTCTATCTTTTTGTCAAGGATCTTCTTGTCAAGCTTTTTGACGTTTCCGTCTGCGTCAAGATACTTTGAAGCATTTGCAAGAAGTCTTTCGGGAGCGCCTTTATAGAAGGTCTGTCCGAGTTTTTCTATTCTTGCCTGGCTGAACTTGTTTGTAGAGTTGAAGCCCTGACTTTCTGTGACTGTATAATCCTTTGTCTGAGCAAGGCTGTTGAAAACCTCTTCGCCGATAAACTTCATCAAAGCCTGATCTGTTGCGTTGCCGCCGATAACCTTATGCTGATCGTCAAAAAGCGACTGTGTATTCTTGCCGATCGCAAGATCAACAAGTCCCTTAACCTTGCTGTGCTTGCTCAGCTCGTCAAGCTTGATGGATTTTCCGTCGGCTGTGAAGAAATCTACAACCTCAAGCTTACCCTTTGTGATAGTACCTGTTTTATCGCTGAAAAGAATGTTGAGTGAACCTGCTGTTTCGATACCCTCTGCTTTTCTTACGAGAACGTTATGATCGAGCATTTTGCTCGTATTCTGCATAAGAACGAGCGAGATCATAAGCGGAAGTCCCTCGGGAACCGCACAGACGATTATAACAACAGCAAGCGAAACTGCGTCAACGAATTTCTGAACAATATCGCCGACAAGATAGTTATCTGTAACATGGAAAAATACCGACGGACCCGTTCCCAAAACAGCTCCGGTGTTGTCAACAACCGGCGCAAAGAAGATGAAATACAAAATATAAAGAACTGTAATAACGGCTGCGCCGATGTAACCGAAGGTAGAGATCTGATCCGCAAGCTTTGCAAGCTTTACCTTGAGCGGAGAGTCAGGCTCGTCCTCCTGCATTTCCTCAGCCATTTTACCCATCATGGTTTTAAGTCCGACTTTTCTTACGTCAAGTACGCCCTCGCCGTCAAAAACGACAGCGCCTCTGAAAAGCGAATGCTTGTCTACAAATGTGTCGCCCGTGATCTCGTCTTTCAGCTCAAAGCTTTCGTCGGCAGCAGTCTTTTTGCATTCCTCAGCCTCACCGTTGAGGGCTGAGTTGTCGACCTTAAGACTTCCGTCGATGAGAACACCGTCAGCAGGGATCTTGTCGCCCGACTGCAAAAGAACCTTGTCGCCTACTACGACGTCGTCAATGTCGATAACAGTCACAAGACCGTTTCGGTAAACCTTACACTTGTCTTTCTCTGTACTATCCTTAAGCTCTCTGTACTTGGTGTCGCTCGCAACACCTGTCTTTGCGGAAACAGTTGCAACAATAAGAACAGCAACTATTGTTCCGATCGGTTCGTAAATTTCTGCCTGTCCAAAGAAGAACATTACGATCATGATCGCAGCAATTGCAAGCAGGATCTTGATCATAGGATCTCCGAAAGTTTCCTTAAATTCCGCCCAGAACGTGGTAGGTTCGGAATCGGGGATAACGTTGGAACCGCTTTTTTCCCTTGACTGTTCGACCTCTTGGTCGGTGAGTCCTTTGAATTTCACTAAAAATCCCTCCAAAATTTTGCCGTTGTTTTTGGCAGTTTGACCTCAAACGGCTGTTTTATTATTTAACTAAACCTTTTGTACCGATCCTTAATAAACAAGCGAATAAAGCTTCGAACATAAAATTATGCATATCAAGAACAAACTCCTGACGCCCGCTCATACCCGTCAAAGGTTATTGACAATGAGCTT
>CACYDY010000256.1 GCA_902773245.1 uncultured Ruminococcus sp. | reverse complement strand
GCAGATGTAGTTTAGTGGTAGAACTTCAGCCTTCCAAGCTGATCGTGTGGGTTCGATTCCCATCATCTGCTCCATCACGAAAGTGAAAGGGTTTGCGCCAATAGCTCAGCTGGATAGAGCAACTGCCTTCTAAGCAGTAGGTCAGGGGTTCGAGTCCCTTTTGGCGCGCCATTTAGTTAAGCTGTGTTATCGTATGATAACATGGCTTTTTGTTTTATAAAAATTAAGGAAGAATTTTATGAACATAGAAAATATCAATCCGAAAGACATCGAAGCCATGAGTATGCAAATCATAGAATCCGAGCTTGGCGATACTTCGCATTTGAGCGAGTGCGAAAAAATTGTGGTCAAAAGAGTCATACACACAACGGCGGATTTTGATTATTTAAATAATCTCAAGTTTTCGCCAAATGCGGTCGATATTGCAAAAAATGCTTTTAGAAGAGGGGTTGTTATCGTAACGGATACTCAAATGGCTCTTTCGGGTATAAGCAAGCCTGCGCTCGGAAAGCTCGGCTGCAGGGCATATTGTTTTATGGCTGATGAAGATGTCAAAAAAACAGCGAGCGAAAAAGGAATAACCAGAGCGATCGCTGCTATGGATAAAGCGGCGGAGATGTTCGGTGGCGAGAACGTTATTTTTGTTATCGGAAACGCTCCGACAGCGCTTTTGCGTGTTCATGAAATGATTCAAAGCGGAAAAATGAAGCCGTCACTTGTTGTGGGTGTTCCTGTCGGGTTCGTTAATGTCGAGTATTCAAAAAATCTGATCATGCAGACAGATGTTCCTTTTATTGTTGCAAAGGGAAGAAAAGGCGGAAGTACGGTTGCCGCCGCTGTGTGCAATGCTGTTTTGTATCAGATTTTCGACAGGGAAAGCGGTAAAATAACAGACTGAAAATGATGTGGTAGAATGTTGCAAAAATATGTTTCCCTGGGTAAGAAGAAGCTTCGCTGCGGATATACAACGGGATCTTGCGCGGCAGGGGCGGCTAAGGCGGCTTGCGAAATGCTGATAACTCAGAATAAAACCGACAGTGTTCGGCTTTTGACTCCCAAGGGTATTGAGCTTGATCTTGAAATTCTTGAAGCGGAGTTTGCCGAAGATCATGCAAGCTGCGCCGTGAAAAAAGACAGCGGAGATGACCCCGATATTACAAACGGTATCCTGGTTTTTGCGAGATGTGAAAAAATCCCCTTCGGCATTCGGATAGAAGCAGGAGCCGGTATCGGAAGAGTTACGAAAAAGGGGCTTGATCAGCCTGTGGGAGAGGCTGCGATAAACAGTGTTCCGAGAAAAATGATAGAATACTCGATTTCAGAAATAGCGGAAAAATATGACTATACGGGCGGAATAAGGGTCGTAATATCTATCCCGGAGGGAGAAGCGATTGCAAAGAAAACGTTTAATCCTCGTCTTGGAATAGAGGGCGGTATTTCTGTGATCGGGACTACGGGTATCGTCGAACCTATGAGCAGTCAGGCTTTGATAGAAACTATACGAACGGAAGCAAAGGTTTTAAAGGCTCAGAATTACAAAAATCTTATCCTGACTGTGGGGAATTATTCCAAATCGTTCTTGTCAAAGGAAATGCCGTTTGTGTGCGGTAAAAATGTTACCTGCAGCAATTTTTTGGGAGAAGCCATAGACATTGCGCTGGAGCTTGATTTTGAAAGCGTTTTGATAATAGGTCACATCGGAAAGCTTGTGAAGCTTGGAGCGGGAATTATGAACACGCATTCAAAACAGGCTGACGGCAGAATGGAGGTTTTGGTGACTTGCGGAGTTCTTGCGGGAGCAGATATTGAAACTTTGAAAAAAATACCGTCATGCGTGACCGTTGATTCGGCTCTCGAGGAGTTTGACAAAGCAGGAAAGATTCCCGAAATATCAGCTGTTCTCATGAAACGCACTCAGCATTATTTGAATGCAAAGGTGCAGGGCGAGATTAAAATAGGAGCTTTGATGTTTTCCGATAAATACGGAATTATCGGTAAAACGGAAACGGCTGATGAACTGATAAAGATAGCTGCGGAGGAATATAATGGTTAATTTTGTTGGAGCAGGAAGCGGAGCGCCGGATCTGATAACGCTCAGAGGATTTGAACTTATCAAGAAAGCCGATGTTATAATCTATGCAGGTTCGCTTGTTAATCCTGAGCTTTTAAAAAACGCAAGGGTCGACTGCGAGATCTACAACAGTGCGCTGATGACTCTTGACGAGGTGATCGAGGTTATGGCAAGCTCGGAAAAAGCCGGGAAGATGACGGTTAGGCTTCACACAGGCGACCCAAGCGTTTTTGGTGCGGTCAGGGAACAGTTCGACAGACTTGAAAGATTGGGGATACCGTACACGGTCACACCCGGGGTAAGCTCTTTCTGCGCAGCGGCGGCGGCTCTTAAAGCGGAGTACACACTGCCCGGAATTACTCAATCGGTAATTATCACAAGACGGGAAGGAAAAACCGCCGTTCCCGAAAAAGAGCGCATTCGGGAGCTTGCAAAGCACACAGCGACTATGGTGATATTTCTGAGCGCTTCGATGACGCTGCAGCTGTCGCAGGAGCTTGTTGAGGGCGGATATTCTCCCGAAACACCGTGCGCGATAGTTTACAAAGCAAGCTGGGAGGACGAAAAGATATGCCGCTGCGATTTAAAAACGCTCGCTCAAACAGCCGAGAAAAACGGTATTACCAAAACAGCGCTGATTTGTGTCGGGGATTTTTTGGGTGATAATTATTCGCTCTCCAAGCTTTATGACAAGAGCTTTGAAACAGAGTTCAGAAAGGCTGCGCCATGAAAACAGCGTTGATCTCATTGACGGAAAACGGCAGAAAAATAACCCGAAAAATAGCGGATCGAAGCGGCGGCGGGCTTGAAGTAAAAAGGTATGCCTTTGAAAAGCACTGCGATGATAGCGCCGTTGCTTTTATCGGGCTGAAATCTCTTGTAAGCGAGATTTTTACCGAATTTGACGCATTGGTTTTTGTTGCGTCCTGCGGAATAGCGGTAAGGTGCTGCGCTCCTTTTATAAGCTCGAAAACTACCGACCCGGCTGTGATCGTAATTGACGAACAGGGGAAATTTACGATCTCGCTTTTGTCCGGACATCTCGGCGGAGCAAATGCGTTGGCTGAATATATTGCCGATCAATTGGGAAACACACCGGTGATAACGACTGCAACCGATGTCGGAGAAAGATTCTCGCCCGACAGCTTTGCAAAGGCGAACGGTCTGCATATTTGTAATATGAAGCTTGCAAAGGAAGCCGCCGCAAGAATAGTTGACGGCGGTAAAATCGGTTTTATAAGCGATGTTGAATGTATTAACAGCCCGAAAAATATTTTCGGCAATGACAGCGATATGGGGATCTATGTCGGCAGAAGATTGAATTATATGCCTTTTGAAAAGACTCTTTGTCTTGTTGTGAGGAATGTTGTGATAGGTGTGGGCTGCCGAAAAAATGTTTTGGCGGAAGAATTTGAGAAGTTCGTTTTGAGCTGTCTTGATAATAATTCGATACCTTTGGAAGCGGTTTTTGAAATACATACGATCGATCTGAAAAAGAGTGAAGCTGCAATTTTGAGTTTTTCGGAAAAATACGGTATCCCGATAAAGTTTTACAGCCGTGATCGGCTTGAAAAGGTTGACGGTGAGTTTTCGTCATCGGATTTTGTCAGAAAAACAGTGGGTGTAGACAATGTGTGCGAACGCAGCGCAAAGGCGGACGGCGGAAGAATAATTGTAAAAAAGCAGGCGGGAAACGGTATGACGTTTGCGGCGGCAGAGTTTGATTTTAAGGTGGATTTTGAGAGGAAAATACTATGAGCATGAAGCTTTATGTGGTTGGATTCGGTTCGGGAAGCTTTGGGAGCATGACAAAAGAATGCGTTGAAGCGATAGAAAAAAGTGAAGTGATAATCGGTTATACGGTATACGCAGAGCTGATGAAGAATTTTTTTCCGAACAAGATTTTTTTGACAACACCGATGAAGCGTGAAAAAGAAAGGGTTATCCTTGCATTTGATGAAGCGTCAAAAGGAAAGACCGCAGCGTTGATTTGCAGCGGTGACAGCGGTATCTACGGAATGGCAGGACTTGTTTATGAATTGTCAGCGCGTTATCCCGATGTGGAAATTGAAATTGTTCCCGGAGTTACTGCGGCGATCAGCGGAGCTGCTCTTGTCGGAGCGCCGCTGACACACGATTTTGCTGTAATAAGCTTGTCGGATCTTTTAACTGCGTGGGAAAAAATTGAAAAAAGGCTCAGATGCGCTTCTATGGCGGATTTTACGATCGTTTTATACAATCCGTCCTCAAAAAAGAGAGCCGACTATTTAAAAAAAGCTTGTGACATAATGCTTGAGTATAAAACCGGAGATACTGTTTGCGCTGCTGCAAAAAATATAGGCAGAATCGATGAACAGGTCGAAATTATGACTCTTGAAAAGCTCAGAGATACAGCGGTGGATATGTTCACAACGGTCTTTGTGGGAAACAGCGAAACAAAGGTTATAAACGGAAAAATGGTTACTCCGAGAGGTTACAGAAATGTGTGAAATTCTGATTTTCGGAGGAACGACAGAGGGCAGAGAGCTTGTGGCTTTTTGTGATGAGAATAAGATTCGGGCTTATGTTTCGGTTGCGACGGATTACGGCGAAAATCTACTTGGAAAATCGGAATATATAACTGTTTTGAACGGCAGAATGAACGAGTACCGGATTTCGGCATTTATCGAAGAAAACGGTATTAAAACAGTTGTCGACGCTACTCACCCATATGCTGTCGAGGTTTCGGAGAATATAAAAAAAGCCTGCTTAAAAGCAAACATCGAAAGAATAAGAATAAAACGCAGCAGCGGTGAATTTTTTGAGTCTGCAAAATATTTTGACAATACAAGATCTCTTGTCGATTATCTGAACAGTACCCGAGGGAAAATATTGATTACAACAGGAAGCAAGGAACTGCAGGAATATTGCAAAGTTGAAAATTTCTCAAAACGATGCGCAGTGAGGATCCTGCCGTGTGAGGAAAACATTGGAAAATGTCTTGAACTCGGTTTTTCGCCGGATATGATAATCGCAGAAAAAGGCCCTTTTTCAAAAGAAAAGAATGTTATTCATATGAAAAAATTCGGCGTGGATTATCTCGTTACAAAGGAGAGCGGAAGAGCAGGCGGTTTTGAGGAAAAAATTCGTGCGGCGGCAGAATGTTCGGCGGTTCCTCTTGTGATAAAACGACCAAAAGAGCAGGGAATAAGCTTTGAAGAAGCAAAGCTTAAGCTGATGTCATTAACTTAAAATTGAAAAATGAATAATGGATAATGGATAATGAAAGCTTTACAGGGATTCGGAGCGATGGTGATGTCAACGCAGTAAAATAGATCCAAATTTTATGGTCGGCAGGAAATGAACCTTAAGTTGTTATACTCGTAAGCGTTAAGATTTAGCACTTTTCTTAATCAGATCGGCAATTCGCTTCGCTGTTGCCTGTTTTGATTTTTATCGAAAGGAATCATTTTAAGAGTTGCTTTAATTTATAGTTTTTTGATTTCGCTGAGGGGAATTTGTCGATCTTTTCTGATTTATACCGTCAGCGACCAAAGGCTCTGCCTTTGGAAACTGCAAGCCTTTGAAAAGGCTTGAGCGAAACTTTAATATGCTAAATCTTTTAGAT
>CACYDY010000255.1 GCA_902773245.1 uncultured Ruminococcus sp. | reverse complement strand
TATAAAACACTAATCCCCGCTCAAGGTGAAGTTTAGTGCAGATGCAGGGGTTTTGGGGACGCATTCCCAAATAGGTGGCGGGCGAAGCCCGCCACCCTTTAGCCCCCTTTTCCCCCGGGAAAGGGGGTTGGGGGTATGGGCGACATCAATAAAGTAAAAAAGATCCGATTTCTTGGATCGACAGGCAAAAGCTTGAGTTGTGGATAGTGATTACAAATAAATATACCAATTTGTTAAATGCAAGCCTTTAGCGGCAGACATTGATTTATACAAATAAATAACAAAACAAATACGCCGTGAAGAGCGGCAGGTTCGAGAGGGGACATAGAAATGCCGAATACAGTCGGAATGGTCAGTCTTGGCTGTGCCAAAAACCGTGTTGATGCGGAAATGATGCTTTATTCACTCAAAGAAGCCGGTTATAAAATTGTTGAAGAAGCGGCTATGGCGGATATTGCGATAATCAACACCTGCGGATTTATAGAAAGCGCAAAACAGGAAAGTATAGATGAAATCCTTGAACTTGCTCAGCTGAAAAAAGAAGGCAAGATCAAGGGAATCATAGCAACGGGCTGTCTTGCGGAAAGATACCGTGAGCAGATGATGAAAGAGCTTTATGAAATAGATGCGGTCGTGGGAATAGGAGCCAACTCAGGAATAGCCAATGTTGTCGAAAAGGTTCTTCAAAAAAATAAGGTTGAAACATTCCCCGATAAGCGGGAGCTTCCGCTTGAGGGCGGAAGACTGCAAAGCACAGCATATTATTATGCGTACTTAAAGATCGCAGAGGGCTGCGACAACAGATGTACATATTGTGCGATACCTATGATCAGAGGAAAATACAGAAGCCGCAAGATAGAAAACATCATAGAAGAAGCAAAGCAGCTTGCCGAAAACGGCGTAAAGGAGCTTATAGTAATCGCTCAGGATACTACAAAATACGGAGAAGATATCTACGGTGAGTATAAGCTTGCGGAGCTTTTGAGGCAGCTGTGCAGAATAGAAAAGCTTGAGTGGATAAGGGTTCTTTACTGCTATCCCGAATGTATCACCGACGAGCTTATCGAAGTATTCGCTTTTGAGGACAAGCTCCTCAAATATATCGATATGCCGCTTCAGCACTGCGACGCAGCGGTGCTGAAAAGAATGGGAAGAAAAGGCGACCGTGAATATCTCACAGCGTTGGTCAAAAAATTGAGAGAAAAGATCCCGAATCTTGTTCTCAGAACGACATTTATCACAGGTTTCCCGGGCGAAACCGAAGAACAGTTCACCGAGCTTTCCGAATTTGTGAATGAGATAAAATTTGAGCGAATGGGCTGTTTCCCCTATTCTCAGGAAGAGGATACCCCTGCTGCGAGAATGCCCGAACAGATCGACGATGAAATAAAAGAGCATCGCGCCGAAATACTGACAGAGCAGCAGCAGCGTATTATGGAAGCCTACAACGAATCGCTTGTCGGCAAAGAGATCGAAGTGATAGTTGAGGGATTTGACCGCTATGCCGAGTGCTTTTTCGGAAGAAGCAAAGCCGATGCGCCCGAGGTTGACGGAAAGGTTTTCTTCACTTGTTCCGAAAGAAAGCCATACGAGGGAGAGATCGTTAAAGTCAGAGTTGATGATTTTCTCGACTGCGACCCGATCGGCGAAATGATCGATTAATCTTTTATTGGGGGTATAGTCTTGAATTTACCAAACAAACTGACTCTGTTAAGAATAATATTGGTACCTTTTTTTGTAGCGGTTCTCCTTATTGGAAGCATACCGTACAATTATCTGATAGCGTTGGTAATATTTGCGATTGCATCGATAACCGATATGCTTGACGGAAAAATTGCCCGAAAATACAACATGGTAACGGATTTCGGAAAATTTGCGGATCCGCTTGCGGATAAAATACTTGTAATATCGGCATTTGCGTGTTTTATAGATCTTGACATAGTGAACGCAGTTTTCATAATTCTTGTTCTTTTCAGAGAATTTACGGTAACGTCGATACGTCTTGTAGCAGTAGAAAACGGAAAAGTTGTCGCAGCGAATATGTGGGGAAAAGCCAAAACAGTGAGTCAGATGGCTGCAATAATAGTTGTCCTGCTCAACGGATTTATCCTGCAGCTGATGCCAAATGCGGCTGATAATGTGATAAGCATAATGAATATTGTAAATCAGTCGCTGCTGTGGATATCGGCTGCGCTTACGGTAATATCGGGCTTTATATATATCAAGGATAATTTCTCGTTCATAAAGAATGCAAAGTAGTAAATATGTAATAAGATAAAAATAAAAACGTGGGGTGTAATTTCGCACCTCACGTTTTTATTGACATCTGCTAAACTCGAAAGCATTGAGATTTAATCAGTGGTTCCTTAGTATTTTTCTTTCTCAGACCGGCAATTCGCTGCGCTGTTGCCTGTTTTGATTTTTACCGATAGGTATCGTTTTGAGGAACGCTTTGATGGATAGTTTATTTGATTTCGCTGAGGGAAATATGTCGATCTTTTCTGATTTGTTCCGTCAGCGACCAAAGGCTCTGCCTTTGGAATCTGCCAGCTTTTTGAAAAAAGCTGGGCAAAAACTTTAATTGTCCTCTTTCAAGCTTTTTTAGGCAATTTCAAACCGTTCAAAAAGAGAAACTGAATCAAAGACAAATTCCTCATCAACTCTCAAGTCAACAGCTTGTAAATTTCATTTTTCTTAAATCCCGTTATCTTGGCAGCCTGTTTTGCGCTTTCCGACGTCGAATAACCGTCACGGATAAAACTCTTAGCCAATGCAGCGGCTTCTTCAATAGTATACTCTTCTTTGTCGATATCCTCGGAAGCGCCCTCCAAAACGAGAACGATCTCTCCCTTCAAAGAGCCGTCGCCGTATAACTCAACCGCTTTTGAAAGAGTCGTTCGAATGACTTCTTCGTGTATTTTTGTGATCTCACGCACGATAGAAATGTTTCTGTCACCGAACGCTTTGTAAAGGTCGCCCAGAGTGTGCGCAAGCTTGTGCGGAGCTTCATAGAATATCATAGTCCGTTTTTCTGTTTTAAGCTGTTCGAGATGATCAAGACGGCTTTTTTTGTTTACGCTTAAAAAACCCTCAAAGGTAAATCTTCCGGTTGCAAGTCCCGACACCGCAAGCGCGGAAATAACTGCGCTCGGCCCCGGAACAACAATAGTTTTTATTCCTCTTTCCGCACACTGCCTGACAAGCTCTTCTCCGGGATCGGAAATGCACGGCATTCCGGCGTCGGTCACTATTGCGCAGTTTTCTCCGGCGGCTATTCTGTCGCAGATAATTTCTCCCCGTTCACGCTTGTTGTGTTCGAAGTAGCTTATCATTGGCTTTTTTATCTCAAAATGATTGAGCAGTTTCAATGTGACTCTTGTGTCCTCAGCCGCAATAAAATCAACGTTTTCGAGCGTTTCCACCGCCCTCGGTGAAAGATCGTTCAGGTTTCCGATCGGTGTTCCGACTACATACAAAATTCCGCTCATAAATATTTCTCCTTATAATCGCCGTAAATATCGATCATTTCCTGTGACAGCTCAAAATTATCATTCTCAATGAACAGCGTTGGCTGCACAACCAATCCTCCCGGCTGTCCGCCTCGTTTGCCTTCCGCAAGAAACAGCTTTGGAGCTTTGTCCTTTCGCTGTTGAACAAGCCGCAGTTTTTTTGGTTCAATGCCGGCATTTCTCATTGATAATAAAACGTCCGAGAGTCTTTCGGGACGCTGGCAAATGCAGAATCGCCCCCCGAAACGAAGAAGTCTTGCCGCAGCTTTCGTTATGTCGTCAAGAGTGCATTCCGTTTCGTGACGAGCGATTTTTTTGTTTTCATTCGGGTTGACAAGTCCGCCGCCGCCGATTTTGTAGGGTGGATTCATCGCAGCCATGTCGTATGAACCAAATTCTACCATTCCTCCAAGATCTCTCAGATCTCCGTTGATAACGGTTATCACATTTTCAAGCTTGTTGTGCAAAACTCCTCTTCTGATCATGTCCGCAGCCTGCGGCTGGATTTCAACCGCCGTGACTGATCTCGGCGGAGATTTTCTGCACCATATCAGCGAAACAGTTCCGCAGCCCGATCCGAGTTCGATCACCTTTTCATGTTTTTTTGGAGCTGAAAAGTGCGCCAAAAGTATTGTGTCGGTTGAAAAATGGTTTTCGTCGGAAACTATCACACTTATTCCGTTTCCGAGAGGTTCAAAATGTTCTCCCGGGTTTAGCATTGGTTCTCCGTTCGACTCCGTGGAGTGAATGATCATGTTATCTGACATAGACATTACCGCCAATACTGTCAATTCCCACGATCAAAGGCATATCCTCAACTTCATAACGATAAATAGCTTCCGTGCCCAAGTCCTCATAGCAGATCAGCTCGCTTTTTTTGATGCTTTTTGCGATCAGCGCAGCCGCGCCGCCGATAGCTATCAAATAAACGGCTTTGTTTTTTATTATCGAGTTGATAACCTCGTCGCTGCGCATTCCTTTTCCGATCATGACTTTAAGTCCGAGGTCAAGAAGCGACGGGGCGTACTTATCCATACGATAAGAAGACGTAGGACCGCACGGGCCTACTGCGCAGCCGGGCTTTGCCGGCGCAGCCCCGACGTAGTAGATAGTCTGTCCGCTGATATCGACAGGGAGCGGTTCTCCTTTTTGCAAAAGCTCATACATTCTCTTGTGGGCGGCATCTCTTGCGGTGTAAAGGTATCCGCTTGCAAGAACTCTGTCGCCGGCTTTCAGATCCATGAGCTGTTCTTCCGAAATAGGAAACGTTATCTTTTTCATGTGAATTGCCCCCTTAAATAGTAACTTCCTTGTGTCTGCAGGCGTGACAGCAAATGTTCACCGCAACAGGCATTCCTGCGATGTGTGTCGGATAGGTTTCGATGTTAAGCCCAAGCGCCGAGGTTTTTCCTCCAAGACCTGCCGGCCCGATGTTCATTTTGTTTATCTCTTCAAGAAGCTCGTTTTCAAGCTTTGCGTATCTTTCATCGGGGTTTGACGTGTTAATGGGGCGAAGAGTCGCTCTTTTTGCAAGCTGAGCCGCTTTTTCAAACGTACCGCCGATTCCGACCCCCACCACCATCGGCGGACACGGATTTGGACCCGCATGGGCAACAGTGTCGAGTACGAATTTTTTAACACCCTCAACGCCTGCCGACGGAGTAAGCATTTTAATTGCCGACATATTTTCACTTCCGAACCCTTTTCCGCCTGCGGTGATATGTATTTTATCACCCTGAGTAATTTCGGTGTGAATTATCGCCGGAGTGTTGTCCTTTGTGTTTTTTCTGTCAAAAACAGGATCGGAAACAACCGATTTCCTGAGATAGCCGTCAATGTAAGCCCGTCTGACGCCTTCTTCGACTGCGTCCTTGAAGCTTCCGTCTTCGACAGCGACCTTGTCGCCGTATTCCACAAAAAGAACTGCCATGCCCGTATCCTGACACATCGGGATTCTTTCGTTTGCAGCAATTGAGTTGTTGTCAATGAGCTGCTGCAAAACGTCTTTGGCAATTTGCAGATCTTCGTTTTCCCGAGCGTCTTTTAAAGCTTGGGAGATATCGTCACCGATGTAATAATTGCAGTCCATGAAAAGCTTTTTGACCGCTTCGGTGATCTGTGAGGCAGGGATTTTTCTGACATTCATAGTTTTACCTTCTTCCGGAATTTATTCGTATAAAAATATTATAAAATATTCCCGAGCCTATTTCAATATAAAATTTTATGTGATAAAATAAAAATATAAATTTAATAAAAATTTCACGTGATTATCACATTGATTTGAGATTATTAGTATAATAATACGTGTATTCACATGGGTCATAAAACATCACAATTATGCGGCTGTCAAAATATTAACAAAGGTGAGAGGCAAAGATATATGAGCAAAATATTAGTAGTAGACGACGAATACAGAATAAGAGAGCTTATCAAAAAATATGCAATGTTCGAAGGTCATGAGGTAACCGAGGCGACCGACGGTCTTGAAGCTATTTCAATATGCACAAGAAACAGATTCGATCTTATAATCATGGACGTTATGATGCCCGAGCTGGACGGATTCTCCGCTTGCAGAGAAATAAGAAAAAGAAGCACAACTCCGATCATCATGCTTTCTGCAAGAGGTGAGGAGTACGACAAGATACACGGATTTGAGCTTGGAATCGACGACTACGTGGTAAAACCGTTTTCACCAAAGGAGCTTATGATGAGGGTCAATGCGGTGCTTAAAAGAACGGCGCTTGACGAAGGTCAGAAAAGAGATGTTTTCACGTACAAAACTCTTGTGGTGGATTTCAGCGCAAGAATAGTAACCATCGACGGCGAACGTGTGGAAATGACTCCCAAAGAGTACGAGCTTTTCTTCTATATGGTGAAAAACAAGGGCATTGCGCTTTCAAGAGAAAAGCTTATCAATCACGTTTGGGGATATGATTTCTTCGGTGACGACAGAACTCTTGACACCCACATCAAACTCCTGAGAAAGAGCCTGAAGGAATACAGCAAATGTATCGTAACTCTTCGGGGCATAGGTTACAGATTTGAAGCTGAATAATTTTTTGAAGCTTAATTTGAAGCTTAATAAATTATTAAAAAAAATAAAGCTGCCTGCTC
>CACYDY010000254.1 GCA_902773245.1 uncultured Ruminococcus sp. | reverse complement strand
TCTGCCAAAGCACCCCTCTTCTTAAAACAGTCCACAGGACTGTTTTAAGAATTCACCCCTGCAAAGGGCTGGAGTATGCCTCCGGCAGGCAAGGGCGCTGCCCTTGCAACCTGCCCGTACCCCAAGGGCACTACGGGTGCCTTTTGAAAAAAGCGGGGCAAAAACTTTAACGGTGCGCTAAAGAGCTTATGTTAGTGCATATGGGACGCAGCCCTCTGCCTAAGAAGCCCCATTTCGATTGAGGAAAATGAGGTGTGGTTGACTTCAATGAAGTAAAATAGAATAACTTCTTGGATCGACAGAAAATGAGTTTTAAGTTGCGGACAGCGGCTCCTTAATTAAAAAATCAAAAAAATAAAAATATGTATAGTTGTATGCATATTAATCGGTTCTTTTGGGGGCTTATGAAAGGCAAATTTATAACGGAGGGATCAAATGAGAAGAAAAAATCAGAAACCCGATAATTGCGATGAATCTTGTTTTGGCTGTAAAAATCGTTTCAGCTGCAGGAAAAGAGTTTTGCTGGGTTATGAAAAACTTGCCTTTGGCAGTACTGCCGATGCGTTTCGTCTTTTGATGTGCAGCGATCACAGCGAGCTGAATGTCGATGAAATGAATCTTTTTAACGTTTCGGAGATCAAAAAACCTAAGGACGGAGCTATGGAAATTAAATTCTTTGACAGAATTAAAGCTCTTGAGCATTTGGGGGATATTCCCGATGACGAGAACAAAGCGGAGTCGTTTTACAATGTTCTCAGCAGCTGTGCGAAAGAACTGAGGAGTGAATGCGATGAAGTTTGAGAAATTCTCGAAAAAGCAGCTTAAAGTCCTTTCTTGGTGGTGTGAGGGCAGTCCGTATAAGGATATGAACTCGATCATCTGCGACGGGGCTGTGAGAAGCGGTAAAACGGTTTGCATGAGTATTTCTTATGTTTTGTGGGCTTTCTATCGTTTTAATAACGCTTCGTTTGCGATTTGTTCAAAAACCATTCGGTCGGTCAAAAGAAATGTTGTAACTCCTCTTTTGGCGGTTATGCGTGAGCTGGGATTTGAAGCAAGGGAGCGATACTCGGAGAATTATGTTGATATTTACAACAAAAACAGAAAAAACAGGTTCTATCTTTTCGGGGGCAAGGACGAAAGCTCGGCGGCTCTCATTCAGGGTATGACGCTGAGCGGAATTTTTCTTGATGAGGCGGCTTTGATGCCAAGGTCTTTTGTGGAGCAGGCGTTGGCGAGATGCTCGGTTGAAGGTTCAAAGTTTTGGTTCAACTGTAATCCCGAGTATCCGCAGCATTGGTTCAGACAGGAGTGGATATTAAAACGCAGCCAAAAAAAGGCGCTGTATATCCATTTCAAAATGGAAGACAATCCTTCGCTGACCAAGGAAATTCTTGAGCGTTACAAAAGCTTGTATTCGGGACCGTTTTATCAGAGATTTGTTGAGGGGAAATGGATCGCCGCAGCAGGTGCCGTGTATCCTTTTATGAGCAGTGACTCGGCTTTTTGCGATGTTCCGACCGAGGAGGGAGAGAGGTTTGTGATCTCGTGCGATTACGGAACTGTTAACCCGTCGTCTTTCGGTTTGTGGGGACTGGTCGGAAATGTGTGGTATCGGATCGACGAATATTACTATGATTCGAGGGCAAAGGGCTTTCAGCGAACCGATGAGGAGCATTATAAGGGTTTGTGCGAGCTGGCGAAAGACAGAAAAATCGAGAAGGTTATTGTTGACCCGTCGGCGGCAAGCTTTATTCAGACAATAAGACGACATGGAAGATTCAATGTTGTGGCGGCTGACAACAGGGTTGTTGACGGAATAAGAAGTGTTTCTACCGCTCTTCGAAACGGTGACATTAAGATTTGCAGAAACTGCGCTGACGCTGTAAGAGAATTTGGGTTGTACAGGTGGGACGACAGCGGTATAAAGGATTGTCCGAAAAAGGAGAACGATCACGCTATGGATGACATCAGGTATTTTGTGACGTCGGTGGTGGTCAATGATGATGACGGTATTTTTGCATTGGCAATTTAATGTGTTATTGAATTACATGGACTTACGAAAAAATTCAATAGTGGTTGGCAGGGGTGGGAGTCAGTGTTATTAACTAATTAATAATCTATAAATGAGCAATTTAAAAAATTGCACAAAAAGATTGAAAGAGGACAATTAAAGTTTTTGCCCAGCTTTTTTCAAAAGGCGCCCGCAGGAAGTGCCCTTGGGGTACTGGCGGTTTCCAAAGGCAG
>CACYDY010000253.1 GCA_902773245.1 uncultured Ruminococcus sp. | reverse complement strand
TACCGAGCGTCATGGGGATAAGCGCAAGCAGATGGGAATAGCCGACCGAAGCAAACGATCCCATAAACCAGAAGGTGATGCTCGGCAACTGGCTGTAGGGGTCGGCGATGTATTTCATGATGGAGACGAGCGCGCTGAAAAACGCGCCGACAATTGTGCCGCCAAGGATCATTGTGATGGTCGTGGTCACGCGGGAGATGCGGCCGGCGAACCAGCTGAGTACCACCGCAGCAAGGGCAAACACAAACGAAAGCAGATAGGTCCAGATCCCGCCGCCGAAGCAGACGATGGCGACGCAGGCGCCGAAGCCCGCGCCGTTGGAAACGCCGAGGATGCCGGAGCTGACGAGCGGGTTGCGGAACACGCTTTGAAACGCCGCGCCGGACACGGCCAGCGACGCACCCACAAACGCGGCGGCCAGCGCCCGCGGCAGCCGCAGCTGCCACACGGCGACGCGCGTCGCAAGCGGCACGCTCCCCGGCCGGATGATTGCAGTCAGCACGTCGCGCGCCGGCAGCGGATAGCGTCCGAAAAACAGCGACGCCGCAACAAACAAAACAGGCAGCACAAGCAGCGCCGCAATCAGCACTGCGCCGCGTATCGGTTTTGTTGTTCCGGTTCGTTTCATTGTTTCGCTCCACAAACGATTGTTTGGTATTATTCTACACTGCGCGCGCGGCTTTGTCAACGAAAAAGCGCCGCCGCAGCGACGCAATCACAGGTTATATTTCATCCGGTTGCTGTCCGTCGTGTACTTTCCACGCACAGCCTGTCAGTCGTATATCGCTGAAAACAGAAGTAAAAGAAGGTACCTCCGGCGATAAGGTAGTATAATTCACCGTAACCGCACAGCCGCGATCCAACGGGTCGCGGCTGTTTTACTGCTCTTTTCATGGGTCTCGGCGGAAAACCTGCCCGCTTTTTCAACTAAGTCCTGTTTTTCGCCCGGCAAAATTTGCATTTTCCGATCATTTATTATATAATAAACTGAATTAGTATCAGAGAAGAGGTGCCTTTCATGATGGATAAAAAGCAGATGTCTGAAGAAGACATTAAGTTTCGATATATCTCCCCGGCAATTACCTCCAAATGGAACGCAAACAACGTATATTGTGTTCTGTTTGTTTCGCGTAAATTCTTTGTAATGAGTACATCATTGTGGTTTAAATGAATCAACTTGCTTAATTTACATGTGTTTGGAACATAACACTCAATGCTTTTACCTTGATAATCAACGTCACAAATAAACCGCGTTTTTCCTTCGGAAATTAATTTTGCTTCACATACCTTGGCGTTAGAATAAACCATAAATATCACCTTTTGAATTATATAACAATAGCTATAAGATTTCAAGGTGTGTACTATTATTGGGTCTGTGTCTACATACGTGAATTTTTTTGATATTATAATTGCATTTTATCTAAATAATTGTTAAAATATAAAAGGAGTATTATAGGAAGGAGAAAAAACTATGGGCTTGGCGCAAAACGCTTATATTGAAGCTTCCAATGTTTACGAAACTTCCCTTGAAGAAAATTACAAGAAGAATAATGGTATATTCTATACAGATGTTTCTCTTGCGGAAAAAATGGTATCTGAACTTAAAATTACTGAAAATGCGATAATATTAGATCCTTGTTGTGGCGCTGGAGTTTTTTTATATGCCGCAAAAAAGAGAGGATACGACAATATTTATGGCGCTGATCAAGATTCAGATGCAATAAAATTTTGCACAGAGAACACTCATGGCGGTACCTTTGCCGCTATTGACACATTAGGAAAAAAACCTAAGGATATACTTGAAAAATTAGGGCTACAGCAAAAACCAAATTACATAATTGGTAACCCTCCTTATGCTCCAATCGCTGGTGATACTAAACTGGATAGCGATTACCTCTTCACAAGAAAAGTTGCTGACACGGGCAATAATTTATTCATTGCAGCAATCATGCGAGCATTAGAAATTGTTGCAGATAATGGCATTATATCTTATATAATTCCTAAGAATTTTCTTCACGTTTCTTCATACAGTAATCTCAGAAAAGAATTGCTCTCTGATAAAACTATAATATCTATAATTGATATTGGGGCATATTTCAAGAATGTACGCGGAGAACAAATAATACTCACAATTAAAAACTGTGTTTGTGATGAAAAGCATAAAATCAGTTTGAAAAAGTTTTCGAGCAACAGATTTGTAAATATGGCAAAAATCCCACAAAAGTTTTACACGGATGAAATACTATTGTTTACTTGCTCCGAAGACTTTTCCACATATAAAAAACTCACCAAATCTTATCAACACTTAGGAGATTTACGAAACGGATATGTTGGAAGAGGTAAGTCTACTTCCCCAGATGCTATATCAGGAAAAGATATTAGAAAATTCGGATATAAAAATAGAGAAATACCAACCGAAGGAAACATTATTTTCCTGCAAAATATCTATAGTGCTGAAGCAGGCGTAATAGCTACTTTTGGTGGGAATCTTGAAGCTTCCCAAACGGTAACTATCTTTACAGATGGTGACCAAAAAATGTGCAGATATATTTTAGGTATATTACACTCAAAACTCATTAATCTCTTTTTGATTAAATATTGTTATAATCATTCTAAACTAACAATGCATACGGATGCAAAATATCTAAAAAAGATTCCTCTTCCTAACAATGAGCTCCAAACGAAGTATTTTGATACAATACTAAGTTTAGTAAATGATCTTGAAACAATTGAATACATGAGTCAAAACTGGTTTAATAAACTGGAAGAATTAAATCAAATTGTTTATAAAGCTTATAACATAAGCGAAAAAGAAGAAAACTTTATTAATACCGAAATAAAAAAGATTCAATCAAAAAGGTGGTACATAAATGAATGAGGAAAAGCGCTGCAACGACCTTACCGGAAAAGAATGGCTGCAAAATTCCTTTAGTATATGGCGAGATTTATCCAAAACAAAAGCCGAAAAGGACTTGAAGCATCCTGCTTCCTATCCAGTTTGTCTTTGCGAGAAATTAATCAAGACTTTTGCAAAGAATAATTGCAAGGTCCTTGACCCTTTCAATGGTATTGGATCGACCACAGTAGCTGCTAACAATTTGGGTTGCGATGCTGTTGGCATTGATTTATCTCAAGAATTTTGTGCTATTGCCGAACAGAGAATTGCTCAATTAAGATTAAATTCAAAAAGTGATTCTAACATAGAAATCATAAACGGCGATAGTTTTGAAGTGTTAAAAACCCTACCTGAAAACAACTTTGATATTTGTGTAACATCGCCGCCATATTGGGATATTTTGAATATGCAGCGCAGTGCTGACAAAAAAGAAACAGTTAATTATTCAGATAAAGCAAATGATGTCGGAAATATCCCCAATTATAACGATTTCATTGAAAAGCTTTCTGAACTGTTTTCTGAAGTACATAGAACCTTGAAAAAAGGTGGCTACTGTATTGTCAATGTAATGGATATACGCAAGAAAAGCTATTTTTATCCTTTGCACAGCGATTTAGCAACCGCTATGCAGAAAACTGGATATATTTTTGATGATATTATCATTTGGGACAGGCAGTCTGATTACAACAATATGAGACCGCTTGGTTATCCCTATAAGTTTAGGATTAACAAAGTACACGAATACTTATTAATCTTTATTAAGGAGTAAGAACTATATGGCTTTATTGGGGCGTAATGCTCTGGATATAAATGTTTCAGAAAAAGATTTTTGCATAATACTTGGTTACTTATGTTCACCAAACAGAGTTGGTTTAATTGAGGCTCAAATTCCTGAAGAAAAGAGTTTCAAGTTCGAGGCTGAGTTTCCAAACGAACCGTATTTTCCTATTAAACAAGGTGAAACAAGCGGTGGGAAAATTATGAAACAAGGTTGCCAATTGCGTATCTATTTTAACAATATTGACAATTGTCCTGATGCTCTTTTACCGTATTTAGGAGTAGGAACAGGCTCTTACGTTAAGCGCATTAACAAAGGTAAATTCGTAGAAAAGATTGTGAAGAATTACGGCTTCTCCTTTGGAAATTATCAAGATGTTAATGCAATAACGGCCGAAGTTCAAAGGAGACACCCAAATTATATGGGTAAGTTTTACGAAGGATATAACCTATAAAGAAAAGGAGAAATCATGAGAGAATTATTAGTTTTTTTAGCAGATATAAGTGATAATCACGAAGGCTTCTTTATTGAGGCAGAAGGTCGTTCAGAATCAATTAATCGTTTTATAAACAATTATAACCGAACTCATCCTGCAATTACAATATGCGACGATGGAATTAGAACCTTGTCTGATGATGTTGATAAATGGGGCGTAGAGTTACGATTATACGTTCCTTGTACTCCGCCTGCTTCTATTGTTCGTATGTTTACACGAAACACAGTTTATCGAAACGAGTATCCATATAGGCTAAATAACAACGAAATAATTTATGAGCTATTTGATCGTGGTTTTGTTATTGGATTAAACTAAAGAAGGTGTTTGTGTGAATACAGAAATGGCATATTTACTCGGATTAATTTGCGGAAACGGTGAAATAAAACGAAGAGCAACAGAAACAACAATATCAATTGATATTCCTCATAAAAAACTACAAACGGAAAATAACAACGATGTTAGGATCTATGTAAGAGCATCTATTACGGATATTAGAAGTATTATAGAACCTCTTACCGGAACCGGACTAGGCTTTACACAACAAGATAACCATTCCATAATGTCCTTTACAAAGCCCAACTCAGACTACTTGGTAAGGGAGATTTTAAGGTATACGGGTAGTGCTGTGTCTCACGAAAACACTAGAGTTGCGCAGGAAGTGTTCAATTTTACTCGCGATGAGAAAATTGCTTTCTTAAAAGGCTTTTCCGATGTTACCGGCTATATCAGAAGAAGTAATTACTTTATTGCTCCCTACAAGCATCGAGTTTATTTAGAAGTGCCGCAAAACTGGTTTTTAGTTGTTGACATTTGCAACTTATTAAAGGACGTAGATGTACCTGTTCAGGCAATTGATTGGGCTCATCCCAATATGAGAGATGGAAATCTAAAGAAATACAAAGAAGGCAAGCCTGACTTCTGGAAAAAAGAACATCAGATCAAGATATATGCTAATGAATTCCTTCCTATTGGTTTTGCCGTTTTACATAAAAAAGAAGCTCTTCTTGATTTCGTTGCAGAACTTGTTAACGGTTATTCTCATATTGGCAAAGACGCAAGTGAGGAAACACATAGATTCTATTGGCAAGGAAGAGGTAGAAACAAAATCAAGCCTCATCACCCAAGAGAAATTGATAAGTTTATTCCTGAGGAAATACGAGGAAACCATTATAATTCATGGAAAGAAATAGCAAGTGATTTAGGATACGGAGCATAATTGTGAAAGAATTTGATTTATATCCACCTATGTGTGAGTGGCTCGAAAACTACTTAAAAAGCAAATATAAACGAAGTGAAGTCTTTGTTGTTGATGCTCACAGTGAAAGATTAGATCGTGTATTGATAAAATACGGGATTATATATGATGTTGCAACAGGCATTGATATCCAAATTGATGTACTTGGTATTGTTAAAAACAACAATAGATTAAAGCTGTTTTTTATTGAAGCAAAAAAGACAAAACTTACCCTGAGAGATTTAGGTCAATTATGGGCATATTGTAAACTTGTTGATCCCGAAGAGGCATTTTTGTTGACTTCTGCTGATTTGGGCAGCCTCAACAAGTTATTAAATGTGTACCATCGTGAAGATTTACTTGATTTCGGTGACGGAAAACACATTAAGAAGATGAAAATTGGCATATGGAATATGAACACTAATGCCCCTGATATGCAAAGTCTAATTCCAAAAATATAAGCATGGAGTAATTATTTATGCAACCATCAAAAGCTTGGATCATTAATGATACTATTGAAAAAATAAAAGGGGTATTCCACCCAAGTCGTTTCTGAAAAGAGTCGGCTTTTTCTTTTTGCTGTTTTTTGCCGTCACCCGGCACACGGTTTGCGGGGTTTCATCCCTGTCTCTGCCGGAACTGCGTCGGCGTCATGCCGGTCTGCCGGCGGAACACCCTTGTAAATCAAAGGTTTATCCACTTTCGTGTTATGGCGGAGAGCAAGGGATTTTGTCCGGCGCTGCCCGCGCCTATCGCCTCGCTTCGCTCGTTGCCCCGTCGGCGAAAACAGTCCCCCG
>CACYDY010000252.1 GCA_902773245.1 uncultured Ruminococcus sp. | reverse complement strand
TTTTGTGCTTTTTCATTCTCATTCTCCGCAACCGTCCGATCGTTTTGCTCATCAGTTAGCTGCTTTTTATTTTTATGCTTATCGTTTTTGTTATCAGCCAAAATAATTTCCTCCTAAACAGTATTATCGAAAGAAGTTTGCGCAGTTTTTCTCTGCCTGCCGTTTTCGCAGTATATGATCGGCTGTTCTCTTATATTTTACAACAAAAACACAAATTTTACAAGTGTTATTTTGTGTTTTTCAATTAATTTAACGGCGATTTTTTTTGAATTATAAAATTCTGCATTTTGCACAACCATATTTTATCTGCCGAAAAAAGAGTTGTTCAATAGATAAAACTTTTTATTTTTATTTGTAACAAAATGAACCATTTATGTGTATAATACCTGTTGTTGATAATTCTTTGAAAGACTAACGAACCGACATTTTTTTAAAAAATTCCGCAAATTAATTGTAAAATTTCCGAATTTGTGCTATAGTATATAGTACGGCAGTGGGTTTGTCGTGTTTACCCCCGGGAATTATCAGCAATCGGAGTTCCCGCTTTAAGGGGACTATGCTGTATTCGCCGCTTGTGTGTGAAATTCCGTTTCTGTGGACTATTTTTGCAAAACGGCTTTTGGCGTACAGTATCATTTACATAATTAAGGAGATGTGTTTATGGAGTTGAAAATTCAGCAGTTGTATAACAAATGGCTTGAAAATGCATCCGATGACAGCAGTCTTATTGACGAATTGAAAGAGATCAAAAACGACGAGAAAGCAATCTACGATCGTTTCTACAGATCTCTCGAGTTTGGTACTGCGGGTCTTAGAGGCGTTATCGGAGCAGGAACTAACAGAATGAATATATACAACGTAAGAGTGGCTACACAGGGACTGGCAAATTATCTGCTTAATAATTATGAAAACTCATCGGTGTCGATCTCTTATGACTCAAGAATCAAATCAACACTTTTTGCAAACGAGGCTGCAAGAGTTCTCGCTGCCAACGGAATAAAGGTTTATCTTTCTGCGGAGCTTCAGCCTACGCCTGTGGTTTCCTATGCGGTCAGATACTTCAAAAGCCACGCAGGAATCATGGTTACCGCAAGCCATAACCCCTCAAAGTATAACGGCTACAAATGCTACGGCTACGACGGCTGTCAGATGACAGACAAAGCTGCGGCTGACGTTTACGGCGAGATCTCAAAGCTCGACTGCTTTAACGACGTAAAGCTTGTTGATTTTGACAAGGCTTTGGCTGACGGAACGATCGAGTATATCGGCGACGAGTTTTATGAGTCATATCTTTCAAAGGTCGAGGAGCAGTCCGTTAACAAGGGTATCTGCGAGGGTTCGGGGCTTAAAGTCGTTTACACTCCGCTCAACGGCGCAGGAAACAAGCTCGTAAGAAAAATTCTCGACAGAATAGGCGTCAAGGACGTTCATATCGTAAAATCTCAGGAACAGCCCGACGGCAACTTCCCGACTTGCCCGTATCCGAACCCCGAGATCAAAGAGGCTTTGGAAGAGGGTCTGAAGCTTTGCGCAGAGGTTAAGCCCGACGTTCTTCTTGCTACCGATCCCGACAGCGACAGAGTCGGCATTGCAATTCCCGACGGCGACGGCTACAGACTTGTAAGCGGCAACGAAACGGGCATTATGCTCACAGATTACATACTCTCGAACAGAAAAGCTCTCGGAACACTCCCCGAGAACCCGATCATGGTGAAAACCGTTGTTACGAGCGTTCTTATCGAAAGACTTGCAAAGAAATACGGCTGTGAGCTGAGAAACGTTCTCACAGGTTTCAAATACATCGGCGAACAGATACTCGGACTTGAACAGAAGAACGAGGAGTATCGGTATGTGTTCGGATTCGAGGAAAGCTACGGTTATCTTGCGGGCACATATGTGCGTGACAAAGACGCAGTCGTAGCGTCAATGCTCATCTGCGAAATGGCAGCCTACTACAAAAAGAAGGGCAAATCTCTCGTTGACGTTCTCGAGGGGCTCTACAAGGAGTACGGCTACTACAAGAATATCACTCTCAGCTTCGAATTTGAGGGCGCTTCGGGTATGCAGAAAATGAAGCGAATTATGGACGGCTTGAGAAATTCCGACATGAAAGAAATCGCAGGATATGATATTGTCAAGCACGCAGACTATCTGCTTTCATTTGAAAAGGATTTCACAACAGGCGAGACCAACGAGATCAAGCTTCCGAAATCAAACGTTCTTTCCTATTCGCTTTCGGGCGGCAACGCTGTTATCGTAAGACCTTCCGGCACAGAGCCTAAGATCAAGATATACTTCACGGGCGTCGGCACAGATCAGCAGGACGCCGAAAGAGTTACCAAGGGTCTGATCGACTACGTTAAAAATTCAGAGCTGTTCTTCCCAAAGGACGATGAAGATAAAAACGACGGCGAAAATTGATAATATATGATTTTTTTGGGGACACTGTTACAATGTGTCCCCTTTTGTTTGATAATTATTTATAATTTATATGGAAAAATTCGTCTTTTCTCAAAACAGGTTGACATATTTTTATAAAATAGGTATAATTTAATTAGCTTTAACTAAAATTTATATTTTCAAAGAGGTGTATAATATTTTGACGGAAAATGATCAGAACAGACCTGAATTTCTGCAAATCAAAGGGTACAAATACCGCGCAAAAATGTTGATCGCTGCAGGTATTATACTATTGCTGCTGATCTATTTGATCACCTTGGCTGTGAACGGAATTTCATCTGCGATCCACGGCGGAAAGTCCGCTTCCGATACCGATTCCGACTCCCTTGCAGCCTACAATCAATCAGCCGATTCTCAATCCCCCGACTCGAACACCGATCCGAACAGCTCCGTGCAGTCCTCCGATCCCCAAACCTCGTCAAGCTCTTCCGACCTCGCCGAAAAAGAAAGCTTTGACGCAGACGGAAAGCTCATTATCAACGGCGACAAATTAAACGGCAAAAAGGCAGTTGCCATAACGTTTGACGACGGCCCCGGAGAGTACACCCAAAGATTGATCGAAGGGCTTAACTCCCGCGGCGCAAAGGCTACGTTTTTTATGGTCGGAAGCTGCGTAGAGAAATATCCCGAGGTTCTCCCAATGATGGTCGGCGGCGGTCATCAGCTTGGCAACCATACCTACAACCACACCGACATCACGTCTGTTTCAACCGACGAGATGAACGATCAGATCTCCAAAACCGACAAGGCTATCTATGACGCCTGCGGTCAGACGTCCACCGCATTCAGACCGCCCTACGGTTCTTGCAGCGACGCCACCAACCAGCTTATCAACAAAACCATAACGCTGTGGTCGGTTGACTCGATGGACTGGAACAACAGAGATGCCGAGTCCATAAAAAATACGATAGTTTCACAGTGCCATGACGGAGATATTATACTTCTGCACGACATTTACAGCACAAGCGTTGACGGCGCTCTGGCGGCGATCGACGAGCTGCAGCAGCAGGGCTTCGTGTTTGTAACCGTTAACGACCTGCTCACACGATACGGCTACGAAATCGAAAAGGGCAAATCGCACAGCTCACAGTATGCCGTTTTTGAAACAAATTCTCCATATGCCGAACAATACCTGAAAGAAATAGAACAGAAAAAAGCCGCTCAGGCTTCAAGCTCTGCCGCAGGTTCGTTCTATTACGAAAGCTCTTCCAAAGAAGAAAAGCCGCAATCCACCGATACCGACAGCGACTCTATCCCGATAATACCGCAATCCACCGACACCGAAAAAAAGCGGCTGATCTACTGACCGACCCGCATAATACTGCCAACAAAAAGGACGTTCTTTTTAAAAACGTCCTTTTCTCGTTTTATTTTGCGCATTCCGCCACGGTCAGCGATGAATCTTTTTTCTGAAAAATTCCTTTGTAGTGTTCGTAAACCTCTTTATACTCGGGCAGAAAATTTTTTATTTCGGGCGAACTGAACGGAACTACACAATAATCTGTCCACGTCGCTTGGTTGTAATAACAAAACATAAGCTCGTTTTTCAAGTCGTCGAACACGATCTTGGTTTCTCCGTTTTCGACGGTTTTTCTGACTGTAACCGTTGCAAGAATGCTTGTCACCTTGTTGTAATACTCGTCGGACATCTGGGCGCAGTAAAGATTTCCCATTGAATAGTAAACAAGCGTGTCGCCGATATATTCGGCAGGCTCGATCACGTGAGGGTGAGTTCCGATAACAAGATTTACGCCGTTATCTGCGAGAAATTTCGCCATATCGTCCTGATAATCGCTCTCGTCGGGTGAATATTCTACGCCTGCGTGCATACAAACTATCAAAAAATCAACCTTATCTCTGACAGCGTCGATATCCTTTTTGACTTGCTTTTTGTATTCATTGTAGGCTTCGTCGGTTTGCGGGTCGGTAAATTCGCACGGCCACACATTCACCAGGTATTCCTTGCCCTCGGGAACGGGTATTCCGTTTGTACCGTAGGTATAGTTTAACATACTATATGTTATTCCGTTGCATTCGAGAACATGAACCTCATCACGGGCTTCACGACTGTCAAACGTTCCCGTCATGAAAACGTTATCTTTGCTTTTCCAGTATTTGTAAGACGAGAGTATGCCCTCTTCGCCTGCGTCCATGGTGTGGTTTGTTGCGGTTGACACAAGATTGTATCCCAGATCTATCATTGCGTCGCCTGCTTCCTGTGGACTGTTGAAGCACGGATAGCTCGACAGTCCCAGCTGAGTTCCTCCAAGAATGGTTTCCTGATTATAGTAATTTAAATCGCAGTCTTTTGTGAACTGCCGCAGATTTCTGACCATAGGCTTGAAGTCATATCCGCTGCCGCCTGCCAAGCTGTTTGCATAGTTATAGTTTGAATCATAAATTATGTAATCGCCTGCAAAAGACATTCGAAGCGAGGCTTCGCCGTTTTGGGCAGCCTTGCTGTTTTGGGCAGGCTTCTCGCTGTCGTTTGAATCAAGCTCAAAGATGATCTCGCCGTTGTCGGGGGATTCTTTTTTCTCCTCGGAGTTCTGATTATTTGAACAGCCGCTCATTATCATAAGCGAACCGACAAGAATAATTGATAATATAGCTTTAGCCGAGTGAACTCTCATTACACTAACCTCCAAACATTTGTTGGTAATTGTTGTCCGCAGCTTAAATTGCAAACAAGATTATTTTAATAATAAAACTAATAGTTATAATAACACAAACATTATTTACCCGTCAACATTTTTTAAAGCATTGTAACACTTAAAAATTAAAGCTGTCACCTGTTAACAAAAATCACTCCTCCAACATATAATAAAAATGAGCGGAAGCTTATGATCCCCTTGCCGCTCATCACTAAACTTTGAAAGGACGAATTGTATGGCACAATTTACGAACCAGGCGCAGCTAACCTATAACAATGTCGTTACAGTATCAAATCTTGCCGTAGGAGAAATTCAGGACGTTCTCTCCATCAACAAGACTGCTGTCAATGATATTTACACCCAGAACGATGTGATAACGTATATCGTCAACATTATCAACTCGGGCAATACGGAACTCAGCGGTCTTACGCTAACCGACGATCTCGGCGCATATGAGATGCCTAACGGTCAGCTTGTGCCGCTGACATATGTTCCCAATTCGCTGACGTTTTTCAGAAACAACATTCCCCAAACTTCACCGAGAGTCGACGTAAACAATGAGCTTGTAATTTCGGGCTTCTCCGT
>CACYDY010000251.1 GCA_902773245.1 uncultured Ruminococcus sp. | reverse complement strand
GTTAAGATTTAGCAATTTTTTCTCAGACCGGCAATTCGCTGCGCTGTTGCCTTTTTGATTTTTAACGAAAGATATCATTTTAACAGTCGATTTTGATTTATAGTTTATTTGGTTTCGCTGAGGGAAATTTGTCGATCTTTTCTGCTTTGCTCCGTCAGCGACCAAAGACGCTGTCTTTGGAATCTGCAAACTTTTGAAAAAGTTTGATCAAAACTTTAATATGCTTCATCTTTTAGATTTTGAGTATAGAACTGCCCTATAAAATACTTATGCCGAAAACTTTTTTATATTACAGGGTGATACGTTATGAACGAACAATTTACAAGAACCGAACTGATCTATGGTCGGGACGGCATTGAGAAGCTTTCAAGATCCAGAGTCGCTGTATTCGGAATCGGCGGCGTGGGCGGTCACGCCTGTGAAGCTCTCGCACGAAGCGGAATCGGACATATTGATCTGATCGACGACGACAGGGTGTGCCTTTCAAACATTAACAGACAGATCATAGCCCTGCACAGCACCGTCGGAAAATACAAGGTCGACGCAATGGAATCAAGACTCCTCGACATCAACCCCGATATTAAAATTACCAAACACAACGTGTTCTTTACACCCGAAAATGCAGATAGCTTTGACTTTTCCGAGTTCGACTATGTTATCGACGCCATTGACACGATCTCGGGAAAAATCGCTCTTGTTATGAAAGCAGATGAAAACGGGGTCAACATTATTTCTTCGATGGGCGCAGGCAACAAGACCAATCCGTCACTTTTTGAGGTGTCGGATATTTACAAAACCTCGGTGTGTCCTCTTGCAAGAGTTATGCGAAACGAGCTTAGAAAAAGAAACATCAAGCGGCTTAAAGTTGTTTACTCAAAAGAACAGCCGCTGACCCCAAAGGCTTATATGACTGCGTCACAGGACACTCTTAAAACAGACAGAAGCCCAAAAGGCTCCTATGTTAAGCAAGCCCCCGGCAGTACGGCTTTTGTGCCTTCTGTGGCGGGGCTGATAATCGCCGGCGAGGTCATAAACGATCTTTCCGCAATGTGATAAAAGTGAGGACGGTACTATGATAAAATTGCCATCACAGGTTAAAACAGCAATTTCAAAGCTTGCGGAAAACGGTTTTGAAGCGTACATTGTCGGCGGCTGCGTTCGTGACAGTCTTCTCGGAATGGAAGCCCATGACTATGACATTACGACATCGGCTCAGCCCGAAGAGGTCAAGAAGGTTTTCATCGGATACAGAGTTATCGAAACTGGTATCAAACACGGTACTGTCACCGTTATTATCAACAAAATGCCGCTTGAAATAACTACTTTTCGAATAGATTCGGACTACTGCGACAACCGTCACCCCGAAAACGTTACGTTCACAAAAAGCCTTAAGGAGGACACCGCAAGACGTGATTTCACCATGAATGCGATCGCCTACAGCGATGAAACGGGAGTCTGCGATTATTACAACGGAACAAACGATCTTAATAACAAAATTATTCGCTGTGTGGGCGACGCCGACAAGCGATTCAACGAGGACGCTCTCAGAATTATGAGAGCTTTGAGATTTTCATCAACGCTTGGGTTTGATATTGAACAATCCACCAAAGCTGCCATATTCAAAAACAAAGAGCTTTTGAAAAATATCAGCAGCGAGAGGATCGCAAGCGAATTTGTCAAGCTGCTTTGCGGCAAAAACGTCAAAAATGTCTTGTTGGAATACGCCGGTGTTATCTCGGTGATAATCCCCGAAATTACCCCTATGATCGGATTTGATCAGAAAAATATCCACCACATCTATGACGTTTACACACACACCGTCACTGCGGTGGATAATATCGAGAATGAGCCTGTTTTGAGAATGGCTGCGTTTTTCCATGATATCGGCAAGCCCCGGTGCTTCTTCGAAAAAGACGGTCAGGGACATTTTTACGGGCACGCTCAGGTGGGAGCCGAGATGACTTCGCATATTCTCAGGCGGCTTAAATTCGACAACGCTGCCAGGGAAACCGTTGTCAAGCTTGTCAAGCTGCACGACGTTCAGATCGAACAGACCGAAACTGCCGTCAAACGCTGCATGAACAGACATTCTCCCGAAATCTTCTTTATGCTGCTGAAAATAAAAAGAGCCGATACAAAGGCTCAAAGTCCGATCTGTTTTTCCAGACTTGAATATCTTGACGGACTCGAAAAAACTGCGGATAAGATCCTGAACTCCAAAGAGTGTTTTTCTCTCAAACAGCTTGAAGTTAACGGCAGTGATATCATCTCTTTGGGAATAAGCCCCGGCAGGCAAATAGGTGTTATTCTCAACAGGCTTTTGGACGAGATCATAAAAAGCTCGCTCACAAACGAAAAACAGGTTCTTTTGGAATATATCAAGGAGAATTTCTTGACGGAGAACAATAATATGCATGACAAATAACAGCCTCTCTGTCGGTTTTCTGCAAAACAAAGCAACCGCTGTCACTATTCTCGGTGACAGCGGCTTAATTCATTATATCAGTCGTATCCGACAATTGTCATGTCGGGAAATCTTTCCGGAAATGTATTCTCTCCGAAAATCTTATCTTCCATGTGATCCTCAAAAGAAATGAAAATTTTGTACGGAATAAGATCTTCGTTGTTTCTGAACATTCGCCAAAATTTTGCATTCTCAATCTCATACTCGTCCGATCTGTAGGTGTTTCCGTCTAACGTAAATTCGAATTTCTTCTTTTCTTTCGCTTTTTGTACGAAATCATCATACTTTTCACCGTTTTGACTTTTCAATGTTGAAAAATCCATTGTCATCTCTTTCACTCGCCTTCTTGAAAATATATAATATTCTCACGCAAAACAATTCCCCTGAGTTTTGCATTATTTCTCCATTCATCATTATAACACAAGTGTAAAAAAATGTAAAGTATATAAATCCTACAAAATAACGACTCCGCCCACGTCGCACAGCGTGTCTGCGCTCAGACTTTCCACGTTTACTCCGTGCCCCAGACAGAAGCTTTTGATATTTATGTAGTCGGGGTGGGCTTTTATGTCGCCCATGAATACAAGCGTTGACTTGTCCGCCAAAAAGCTTGCTCCCCCGATGAATCCGCCGTACCTTTCGCACAGCGCTATTCCCCCCGATGAGATTTTCAGACAGTCGATTTTTCCTTTTACTCCTCTGACTATAGACTCGTCCGACGTTATCACTGCGCTGTCGCCCACCACAGCCGATGAGCATTTTGCATATCCTTGCTTTACGTTTATCGGTTCAAGTCCGTGCTGTTCTATCAGGCGCATTACCTTAGCGTCCCCGATCTTAAAGTTTCCTATCGCATATTTCCCCACAACGGCAACGTTTAGCTTGACGCAGTCTGGATAATTAAATTCTCCTATCTCTTCTTCGGTGTAATAGATCTCTACCGGAGTGTTTTTTAATTTTTCCGTTATTTTTTCGTTGGCGCTGTTATTGTTTTTTAATAATACCATCGTTGTGCGGTCTATTTTTAACATCTGCATATCGGGGTGCGCAGCTTCGGGATTTTTCGTTTGATTTTTGTAATGACCCAATTCTATCGTTTCAAAGCCCAAATCTTTAAGCCTTTTCGAAAAATTCGGAAACATACCCGATATTACGGCGGTTTTTCCCATAACATCATCTCCTCAGCGCTTCCACAGGTTTGAATTTCGACGCTTTCAGCGCGGGGTATATTCCGAACGAAACTCCGAGCAGCGTTGTCAGCGCCACCGAGAATATTATCGAGCTTGCGCTTACGGCTATGTTATAGCCCAGAACTGCCGCCGCTGCCTTGATTATTATAACGGACGTGACTACTCCTATCAGCGTTCCGGTAACGGATATAATAAGCGACTCGTTCAGAAAATCAAGCAGAATATCCCGTGAAGTTGCTCCGATGGATTTTTTTATTCCTATTTCCTTGACTCTTTCGTTGACGGAGATCAACATGATATTCATAATGCTTATACCCGACACCAACAGCGAAATTGCGCCTATCACAGTCAGTATCGTGGTGACAATGTTCAGCATATTTTCAAGCACTCCCTTTTGACTTGCCAGATCCGTCACGACATAGGGTTCGTTTTCAAGAGTACCGTTAAGCTCTTTTTTCACCAGATCGGTGACTGCGTCCGCCGATGAGTTCGGATCTATTTTCAGAAAAAACTGGCTGTAATCGGGGCTGCTGCCGAATGCAGTGTACGGCGCATACAAAAAAGACGGAAAATAACTTCCCATGAGCGACTGCATGATCCCCTTGCCCGTTTTTACGATTCCGACTACCTCAAAGCTTTCAACCGTCGAATTACACAACAGGTCAAGCTTGCTGCCGATAATATTCTCTCTTCCGA
This sequence comes from uncultured Ruminococcus sp., assembly GCA_902773245.1. Lineage (GTDB taxonomy): Bacteria > Bacillota > Clostridia > Oscillospirales > Acutalibacteraceae > RUG592. The sequence goes on along the minus strand of CACYDY010000251.1, from coordinate 1,542 downwards.
AAAGCTCCAGCGCAAGCGATTTGTCCAGCATACAAACCTTGCTGTTAGACTTTATGTCGCCTTTGTTGATAAACCGCCCCCCTACAAGCTCGAAATTCACCACCTCTTCCGCTCGTTCGTCAATTCCCCAAACCATCGTTGAAACGTTCTCGGAATTTTTGGAGTAGACCTTTGACGTGTTGACGGTCACGGGAGCTACCTGTTCGATCTCTGCTATCGAGTTCAGCTTTGCCGCCTCGTTGTCGGTGAGCGTTATGCCGTCGGTCTCTGAGGTTACTATCAATCCGTTCATGCCAAGACTGTCAAGCTCGTTCGAAACCGAAGCTACACCAAACTCGCTGACGGAATTTATTATCAAAACGGAAGTTACACCTACCGCCAAGCTCAGAACTGTGAGAAAAAATCTGAGCTTGTTGTCGAGCAGACATTTCAGTGTGTATTTAATCTTACTCTGCATTTTCCCCCACCTCGTTAACAACTGCATTTTTAGGGCTGCTCACTTTTGAAGCGTCGATCAGAACCGGTTCGCCGGGGCTCAGTCCATCCGTTATTTCAAGCCCGTTGTTGTATTCAAAGCCGCAGACAACGTACCGCTTTTCAACTTTTGAGCCGCTTTGGGCATATACAAACGTTTTTCCAAGGCTGTCGGTCAGAACGCTTGAATACGGAACAAGCAGGGTGTTTTCCTTTTCGTTCACCGTGACGGTGCAGACAGCTGTGTAGCCCGATTTGATTTTATCGTCCTCTTCGTCTATTTTTACGGTAACTTTGACTGTCGTTTCTTTTCCGACTGCAGTTGTAGTTTGCTTCGCCGACTTGGCGATTGCGGAGATTTCTCCGTGGAGTGTGTTTTCGATCGCCTTGCAGTCAATTTCAACCTTCTGACCTATTTTTATTTTGGGGATATCCTTTTCCACTGCGTTAATCTGGATTTGGAATGACTTTTCGGGAGATACTTTGAAAAGAGTCTGTCCTTTCTGAAAAACTCCGCCCTCTTCCAAATCAAGACCGCTGACGATACCGTTTGACTTTGCTTCATAAACCTTCACCGAAAAATCTCCCTCGGGAATCGAGCCTATACTTTCGGCATTCCCCGATGTCAGAGCCGAAAGAATATCGGACTTTGATATATCGGATTCTGTTTGATAAACCGTCATAACGGGGTCACCCTTTTCGACAAAATCACCGCTGCTGACAAGCACCGACTGAACTATACCCATTCCGTTTGAAGCCGTCACGGCAGAATTAGCATATTCGACAGTACCGTTGTAGCGAAGAGTTTCTACCGCTGTAGTTTTCTCTGCTTTGACGGCTCTGAAATATTCTGTTTCGTTGATTTTTGAGTAACCAACCGCAAAAATTGTAAGTATTATTGTTAATGTGATGAAGCTTAGTATAATATATTTTTTCATAAACACAGCCCTCCGTAAATTTATTATAACTCACGGAAGGCTCATTATTCTTAAAGTCTGTTTAAAATCTTAGCGGTACACATCTCGGATATTATACTCATAATTGAAAACATCGAGAAATACTTTTTAG
>CACYDY010000250.1 GCA_902773245.1 uncultured Ruminococcus sp. | reverse complement strand
GTATAGGTGTCATCTTTTCTGGAAAGTGTTCTCTGCTCAAAAGGGGCAAAGCCGGGTGAAAACGCAGCCATGGTCGCTTTTGTCTGAGATTGATTTGAACGCGCAAGACCAAAGTCTATCAGAACAAAGTCTTCTCTTCCCTTGAAAGCCTCTCTGAGCATGATATTCTGAGGCTTTATATCACGGTGAAGCAGTCCCATTTTGTGCAGCTGCGCCAAGCTTTGCATAAGCGGTTTGAACTTTGTGTAAAGTCCGTCCCAGGAGTATGCTCCCGATTTTGTCACTCTGTCATAAAGAGTGTCGCCGTTGATATATTCTGTGATGATATACGCAGTATTATTCTCCGCAAACCAATCGTAAACCTTGACAATATTATTGAAATTCTCAGCCTTTGAAAGACTAAAGCATTCCTTTTGGGTTTTATTCATAATTTCGTCAAGCGATATTGACGAATCGTATTCAACCTTCAACGGGTCGCTGAGCGTAATATTATGACTGTTTCTCTTAAAAATACCGCTGTAGAAAGTTTCTTTGATCACTATTTTTTTATTGATTTTTGTATCAAAGCCGATATAAGTAATTCCGAAACCGCCCTCGCCAAGAGATTTTCCTACCAGATATCTCCCATCGCACAAATAAGTTCCCGCAGGAAGCTCATTACTCTGAGAATAATGAACATTGTGTTCATTGCCGCATTCGGGACAAAACCTTGACTCGGGGTGTTTTATTTCAGCCATACAATGATAACAATAATCCATTTTATCACCGTCCTGTCAGCAGAAGCAATGTAATGCCGGTGCTATTTTTTATCTTGTGAAATTCTGAAAAGTGATGATTTATAATTATATATACTAAACAAAATTACGTTATTTTTAATTTTAACATTTATTTTCTGAATTATCAACCTTTTTGAACAAAATAATCACGGTTTTCGAATAAGTTAAGAATTTGTTAATTAAAGTTTTCGCTCAAGCCTTTTTCAAAAAGCGGGGCAAAAACTTTAATTATTATTCTCTTAAAGAAAGTTGATTTCCATACCCCAAGGGCACTTCCTGCGGGCGTATTTCAAGAAAATTTAACGCAGTTCAGGGCAAATCAGACAAGCAGAAATGAAAAGTTATTGATGAACAGTTCCTTATTATTTTGGATTTATAAAATGGATCCCGTCACATTTGCGGTCAATATCACAATTGATCATCGAGCATTCAAAAAAGAAAACATTATTAAATTTACAATCCTTAAAAGATGTATTCTGAAAATCACAATTCTTAAAAATAACGCTGTCAAAGCTCGAACCATCAAACGCACATTTTAAAAAGCTGCTGTCCGAAAAATTCGAATCAATAAACTTCGAATCAAAAAACTCAACCCTCATAGCGTCCAGAGCCGCGATCTGTACAAAATCAAATGATATCGCATTCCACTTGGCTTTTCGCAGGGTATTGTTCACAAAAATACACTTTACGAATTTACTTCCGCCAAAATAAGAACCGCTGAGATATACGTTCGTAAAATCGCATAGTTCAAAAACATCTCCGACAAAAAAGCTGTTATTGAGATCATACTTTCTGAAATCAAAGGTGTCTATGTTCTCGTCTTCTATTTTCAGTTCAAATTTGCAGCTCGTATCACCGTCGGAATATCTTTTATATTTTTTCAAAAGCTCATTAAGCTGCTTATTGTCCATAATCTCTCCCCCTTTGCTGTCAATACAAAATTCCGTCGTAATATTGAAGCATAAGCAGCGTAACTTCGCTGTAGTTAGGCTCTGCTTCGTAATAATCAAGATAAGTGTCGGTGATGGTGTCGCTTATGTTTTCCATAACCTCATCTTTTATGACAGATTTTTTCTCTTTAAGGAATTTTGCAGTTTCAGCGTCATAACAGTAATTGTCAAATGCGGCTATTTCTCCAATAGGTATCTGCTCGAGATATCGCTCTTCGTCAACGCAGGCATAATAATCATTGTTAATATAATTCAAAACACCGAGATAACCCGAATATTCAAGCATCTCATTGCCGCTGCTTACACAAGCAAGATATGCAATGAAATTTGCCTCGTCCTCATAGATATATCCTTTCAGATGTGACAGTTCATGAGCGATGACCGAGGGTGTGTAGGTGGTTGACATATATGTGTTATAGTTCGCCTCCATAGTAAAAGGAAAGTACACTCCTATGATTCTTGCCTGATACATAAAGTACGATCCGATCACGGGCTTTGCATTCGGATAGTAACCGTTGAGTCTCGGAAAATCTTCCGACAGAGCATTGAGCGCCGTTTTAACATCATTGCTGACATTGCCGTCATACACGACATAACCGTTTTTGTCACGCTGCATTTTCTGCGACAGTGTGTTGCAATGCTCAACCACATAATTTCTGAGGACTTCGATGTCGTCCACACCATATTTTTTATCTCCATGGCCGTTAAACTCGAGCTTGGACGTACAGTAAAGAATGTTGCAGTTGAGCGTCATTACCAAAAATATTGTCAAAACAAACACCGCAAAGGATTTGAGATAGACCGAAGCGAATTTTTTAAAGCCTTTCTTTTTTCTCAAAAAGGGGATCAATATCAAAATCACAACAGCAGCTGCTGCAATGAGAATTGCCAATGCTATCGCAAATTCTCCGACAGAGAACGGAAACAGTCCTGTAAATCTGCAATACGGCTGAGATATAAACCTGAAAATATTATCATCATAAAAATCGCTGAATGCTTTGATTTTTGCCAGCAAATTCAGTGATATTATCACCAGTCCGTAAATTATCAAAAAAATCCAATATCTTGAAAGCTTGGTTTTTTTGGAGGCTGTTTCGTACTTTTCTTCATTTTGTTTTTCAATTGCACTTTCTTTTTCCAATGTTTTCATATCCCGCACCTCTTAAATCGGTCAATAAGAATATTTTCTATATATACTTCGGTCATTAACAAAATCAATATCACGCTTTATTTGCTTGGAAAGCTCGGCCAGGCTGTTAAATTTTCGTTCTTCCCTGACAAAATACAAAAGCTCCGTTCTCACTGTTTTTCCGTACAGCTCGCCGAAATAGTTTCCTAAAATATGAGTTTCGACATTTTTCCGACTTCCGTTTACGGTTGGACGAATGCCAACGTTTGTTATAGAATTATAACGCTTTCCGTCTATGCAGACAAACGATGCGTATACTCCGTACTTCGGCGTTACAAACTCAGACGGTATATTCTGATTTATGGTAGGCACTCCGACTGTTCTTCCGTTGTGAAGTCCCTCAACGATTGTTTGTTCCAAAGAAAAAGGCTTTCCGAGAAGCCGGTTTGCCGCTGCGATTTCTCCGTTTTCAATCAACGAGCGAATTCGGCTTGAGCTGACGGAATCCTCGCCGTAGCAAACGGGCGACGTCACATAAACTTCTATTCCCGGCTCGCCGCAAAGATACTTGAGATATTCGCAGTCCCCCCCGGCATTCTTTCCGAATCGATAGTTATAACCGCAAAAAACTGCTTTTGCATTCAATTGCTCTGTCAGAATTTTTTTCACGTATTCCTCAGCCGTTATATTTCGTATCTTAAAAAAATCAATGGAATAACAGTTTTCAACTCCTAATTTTTCAAGCACTGCCATTTTATCTTTCTGCGACATCAACGCTCGCCGAGGATACCCTCCGAGAAGCGACGCAGGCGACGCAGGAAACGTAAAGACAGATGCCGAAAGACTGTGTTCCGAGGCATATCTGCACATATCACCTATTATTTTTTGATGTCCGATATGTATCCCGTCAAAGCACCCCAAGGCAACGCAGGACGGTTTGTTTTGTTTTTCCAATTTGTCATAAATTTGCATAAATAGTCCTCATTAATACTTTACTCAAGCTTTGCAAAGAGCCGGTACGAAATTTATTATCATATTTATTTTACATCATAATTTTGTTACATTCAAGTAGTATAATTAGGATAATGTCGAAATTTGAGTT
>CACYDY010000249.1 GCA_902773245.1 uncultured Ruminococcus sp. | reverse complement strand
GTCCCAAAAGCCGGGTTCGGCTGCTTTGTATTCAAGCTGCTCTATTTCGGATTCGCACGCTTTCAGACCGAGAGCGTCCGCAAGATCTTTGATTTCCGGTTCAAGCTCTTCGAGAGCGAGCTTGAGTTCTTCGAATTGTACCATATTTTAATACCTCTCATTAATTCCTATTATCTTATTATATTATATTATGAAAAGATAAAAATGTAAAGCCAATTTTTATTGAGATTTCGGAGCTAAAAATATTTATACTATCTAAAAAAGGAGCTGAAATTCTCTGCGGTTTATTTAAAGTGTGATTTTCCCGAAGCAGAAGTAAAAGAATCGGACTTTTAGTGTGATTTGTGGATTAAATTGTATTCAAAATATGGGTAAACGGCGTTCTGACAAGAAGAAAAAATAATAACAAATTTCAGGAATATTTTTTACTGGTTATTGACAGAGTGAAAAAATAGTGATATAATGACCATGTCATTTATTGAAAAAATGTAACCTTTTAAGAGAAAGACGGACTAAGAAGTGTTTGGCAGCAAGGCAGACAGAAAATAGTCCCAAAAGCAATGTCCGCAATAGGATTTTTTTGTTTCTTTATTTATTTAACAGAATTCGAGATTAATGCGCTTGAATTTTATTCGCTGTGAGAGATAGAATAAGACTGTGTGGGTTGCTGAAATGCAAGGGAAAGAGAAGTGAATCTGTGTACGATGAGTAATTATTCAAAAGGAAGCGTAAATGAAGAAGAAGAAGAACTCAATCTTTTAGAGATTTTTGAAATTCTGTGGAATAAGGCTGCATTGATATTAGTGGTCTCAATGCTCAGTGCGGCTTTTGCTTTGGGCGGAACATTTCTTTTTATGACGCCTAAATATCAGTCGAGCGCAATGCTTTATGTTAATAATTCATCGCTTGACGTCGGCAGCACCAAGATAGATCTGTCGGACCTCAACGCATCAAAAAGCTTGGCGGAAACATATTCGGTAATTCTTAAATCAAGAACCACTCTTCAATTGATAATTGACAAAATGAATTTGGAATATGATTACAAAGTGCTGGGCAAAATGATATCCACCGACAGAGTAGAAGGTACCGAGGTCTTTCGTGTTACCGTCACAAGCACGGACGCAGATGAAGCCATGAAGATCGCCAACTGTATTGTCGAAGTGCTGCCCAACAGGATCAATTCCATAATGGAAGGCAGTAATGTTAAGATCGTCGATACTGCAATTGTTGAGGATACGATCGTTAGTCCGAGCTACAAGAAGAACACGCTGCTCGGCGCTGTTTTGGGATTCTTGATCACGGCGGCAATTCTTATTATCAGACATCTGTTCGATACCACAATACACTCCGAGGAAACATTGCTCAAAGAGTATCCTGATATACCGCTGCTTACGATCGTTCCGTTAGTCGGTATTGAGGACGAAAATTAAGCCTGATATTGAAGCAGCAGAAAAAAGAGGTTTTGTAAAGTATGGAAAGCAGCCAGATCAAAAGCAGAAAAATACAGGGAAATAATGTAAAGGACGGAAAATTAGTCCGCAAAAAGAAGAAAAAAGATAAGTTTTTTAAAAACAGCGCGCGTCTGAACCGAATTCTCGCAGGGGAAGAGGAAATGGATTATTATACCGAGGAAGCCTTCAACCAGCTTAGAACCAACGTTGCGTATTCCTTTGCAGACGACGGCAAAACCAGGGTCATAGGAATCACAAGCTCAATGAGAGGCGAGGGTAAGTCATTTGTTGCCTGCTGCGTTGCAAATTCCATTTCCAAAACAGGAAAAAAGGTTTTGCTCATAGACGGTGATCTAAGACTTCCAACGGTTTCAAAAAAGCTGAGACTGGTAAACTACAAGGGTCTTTCAAATTTATTGACAGACTCCGAAAGCGACCTGTCGGAGCTTGTTTACACCGATGTTTTCGGAAGCGTAAATGTGCTGACGTCGGGATTTATCCCCCCGAATCCGTCGGAGCTTCTGGGTTCTGAGCGTATGGAGCAGCTTGTTCAGGAATTGTCGGAGCAGTACGATTATTTGATTTTCGACCTTCCTCCGATCGGTCCCGTGACGGACGCATTGATAATGGCAAAGTATATGGACGGACTTATGCTTGTGGTAAGACATGAGCATACGGACACAACGGCTTTGCACGATACAATAAGACAGGCGAGAATGATCGGAGCAAAAATGCTTGGATTTGTGTATAACGGTAAGTATTTGTCGGCAGGCGCTTATTCGAACAAATATTACAGATATAAGTATTCCAATCAGTACGCCTACCGTGAGTAATATAAGCGTCCGGGTATGAGTGATTATGAAAACAAGTGATCAAAAAACAAAAAAAAGTACAAGGATATATCTCCTTTTATCGGCGGCAGTGCTGTTTATTGCGGCGGGGATATTCATGTATGAATATGCTGCAAAGGAATATCAAATACAAAAGGCGGCTCAGGATAACTTGGATCTGCAGGATGAGATCGTCAACGACAGCGATCTTTTTGACGATGTCGGCGACCTTTCTTTGATATCCGACAGCCACGCCAAGGAGCAATATATCAGTCCGATAGATTTTGAAACGCTGAGATCCAAAAACAGCGATTCGGTCGCATGGATGGTAATCCAAAATGCCGAAATGAGTTTTCCCGTTATGTGTCACGAGGGTGACAATACTTATTATCTTAACAGGAATTTTGATAACGAGTGGTCTGTCTACGGCGCTGCGTATATAGAGGATTATAACAGTGTTGATTTTTCAGATACGGCGGTCGTAGTATACGGTCATAATATCAGAGGCGGCAAATGGTTTGGGAAATTTCAGGTGATCTACACCGACAAGGAACAGTTTGAACAATCACGCTACATCAAGCTTTATCTTCCCGATGAAGAGAGAACGTACCGTGTTTTTGCCGCCGTTCCGCATAATAATGAGCATTTGTTGGAAAGCTACGATTTTGAC
>CACYDY010000248.1 GCA_902773245.1 uncultured Ruminococcus sp. | reverse complement strand
GGGGTATGGGTGACGTCAATAAATATTAAATAGAACCAAAGCCTTGGGTCGACAGGAACAAATCCTTAAGTTGTGGACAGTGGATATTTAACCATAAAATCGACAGGATCAAATTCTGTCGATTTTGTTTTTATATTTTTTACTTTTGACATCTTTACATTATTTACATTGTTATGTTATAATGAAAATTACACAAATAATTAATTCGTTTTGTGTATGTTTCCGAGGAAAGTATAGAACGATCTTCTCTTTTGAATTTTCCTACAGAACATCGGTCCAAACTTTTATTACCCCCAAAAAGGACGTGGTTACTATGCTTAAAATAAAAAATCTGACAAAAAAATACGGCGATAAAACGGCGGTCGACAACTTGAGTCTGGAGATAAAAAGCGGCGAGATCTACGGTTTTATCGGACACAACGGAGCCGGAAAAACTACCACAATAAAATCGTGCTGCGGGCTGCTTGATTTTGACGAGGGTGAGATCTATATTGACGGAATATCTATCAAAGAAGATCCTCTTGAATGCAAACGCCGACTGTCGTATCTTCCCGATAACCCCGATCTGTATGATTTTATGTCGGGAGTAAAATACTTGAATTTTGTGGCGGATATTTACGAAATGACGCAGGAACAAAGAGAGAACCGCATAAAAAAGCTTGCCGATATGTTCGGTATTACAAAAGATCTTGCCCAGCCCATAAACAGCTATTCTCACGGAATGAAACAAAAGCTTGCTCTGATCTCGGCATTTATGCACGAACCGAAGCTTGTGCTTCTTGACGAGCCGTTTGTCGGACTTGACCCCGTGGCTTCGCACCGAATGAAGGAAGAGATGAGAGAAGCCTGCAGGGGCGGAGCGGCGGTTTTTTTCTCCACACACGTGCTTGAGGTGGCGGAAAAGCTTTGTGACAAAATCGCCATCATAAGCGGCGGAAAGCTTATTATCAGCGGCCCAACGGAAGAAGTAAAAGGATCGGCGTCGCTCGAAGATGTCTTCCTGAAGTTGGAGGACAGCGATGAATAAAACCGTTATCGATCTCGTAAAAATAAAGATCTCGGGCAGCATTACTTCAATGCTGAATTTCATGAGAGGCAGAGAGGCAAAGGGAAGCAATTTTAACATCGGAACTGCAATTATTGTGGGAATAATTGTGATAGCCTTTCTGTTTATGATGGCGTTTACATTCGGGCTTTCGATGGTTTTGGGATTTCAGATGTATATGTCAAATTGTATGTGGATGTATTTTCCGCTCGGGTTCATATCGGCGACCGTTTTTTCACTGATGGGAACGGTGTTTGCGGCTCAGTCGTATTTGTTTGACGCTCACGACAACGAACTGCTGCTCAGTATGCCTATCAAGCCTTCTACTGTTTTGCTGAGCCGAATGCTTGCGTTATATTTGCTTAATTTTATTTACAGCACAATAATATTTTTGCCTGTGGGGCTGGCTTACGGAATATTCTTCCATTATTCGATAGCAACGTTTTTGTTTTATATAATATCGCTGCTTCTGATACCGCTGCTCACGACTGCGATCTCGTCGCTGCTCGGGTTTGTGATAGGAAAAGTATCGTATCGTATTCCAAACAAAAATCTGCTCACGGTGGTGTTCGGGTTTGCGATCTTGTTCCTGTTGCTTTTGGTCGGTATCAACTTGGGACCGCTGGTGAGTCTTATGATGAATCAAATCAATCGTGTGGCGGATATGATCAAGGGCGTGTCCCACGTTTTGTATTGGTACGGTCTTGCAATGTCGGACGGCAACAACAAAACGATGGATATTGCTTTTTGGTGGATAATTCCCATGCTTGCGGTGTGCGGTTTAATAACCTGGGGCGTTTTTGTTTTCATTTCAAAAAACTTTTTGAAAATGGTTACAAGAAAGGTTGTGACCAAAAAGAAAAAGTATGTGGAAAAACCTATGAAGCCAACCAATATACAATTGACGCTTATCAAAAAAGAGGTAGGTTATTTTTTCAGCATTCCGGCGTATGTTATGAATGCGGGAATGAGTACAATAATGTCCGTGATGTTGGGCGTTGGAATATTGATGAAGGGAAACATGATGGTCGAGCTGCTGCCGCAGCTGTTTCCCGATGCTTCAAGCAATCTTACAGCGCTTGCAGTGGGTTCGTCGCTTGCGTTGTGCTGCACCATGAATGACGCCACTGCGCCGAGTATTTCCTTGGAGGGAAAGACGATCTGGATATTGAAGTCCACTCCGCTGAAAACTATGTACGTATTCATCGCAAAGGCTCTGCTTGCTCCGATAGTTTCACTGCCCGGTGTAATTTTTACGGCTGTTGCGTGCGCTGTGACTTTGGAGCTGACTGCCGCCGATGTTTTGTTTATATTTTTAATACCGATCATAGCGTGTGTTTTTTCGGGACTTCTGGGAGTTTGCGTAAATCTTAAAATACCTCGTTTTGACTGGTCAAGCGAAATTACGGTCATAAAACAGAGCTGGAGCGTAGTTTTTACGCTGTTTCTTTCGATATTTTTCACTGCTATTCCGTTTGTTGTCGCAATTGTGCCTGCGGCATATCTTGAGGATTTCTCGTCGTTGTGGGCATACGGAATTTGCTTCTTCTATTTCATAGCGATAGTTTTTCTGGAAATTTTTTATTTGGCGACCGACGGAAAAAAGATTTGGGATAGTCTGTGATGAATAATCGCTCTTCATATTTTTTTGTTTGAGTTTGATAAAAAGACCTCTTTCTTGGAAATCGCAAGAAAGAGGTCTTTGTGGTTTGTATCAGTATATCATTTAGTGGGGGCGTCACCGAGCGGAAGCCTACTCTTATTGTTACAACTATAAATGAGCAATTTTGAAAATTTCACAATAAAAGATTGAAAGAGGACAATTAAAGTTTTTGTCCCGCTTTTTTCAAAAAGCGGG
>CACYDY010000247.1 GCA_902773245.1 uncultured Ruminococcus sp. | reverse complement strand
GGGGTATGGGTGACGTCAATAAATGTTAAATAAAACCAACATCTTGGGTCGACAGGAATAAATCCTTAAGTTGTAGATAGTGGATTTTTAATAGCTGCTATTTTTAATTATAAGTTATATTCCATACTCACCCGTTATCGGATCTCTGAAAAGTTCAATTTTTGGCGGCAGATATGTAAAATATACTATCATAAAGCAAAATACGGTAAGCAGTATTATCGATATCTTGTAATAACGTTCGATACAAGGCAGCTTCGTTATCATTCTGTAAGAAAAAATAAAAGCTATCAATGTGAAAACAAAACCGCTTGCTATATCTACCAATGTTACTGACGTGCCAAAAATGCCGCTATAGGCATAATAAAACACAGGTATAGATATTACAATAAAATACAAGCTGATAACCTTTGATGCCACAAACTTTCGAAAAGGTATTCTTACGCAGCATAATTCTACAAATGCCCAGAACAAAAACGGCAGGGAAAATATCTTTACGTGCTCCCAGATACTCTCGTTTACTGCCGAGAAAAATGACACATAAAATGCCTTTCCGCTCCAATCATACAAAAAATGCAGAGCAATAGCCAAAGCCGAAACGAAAAAATATCCATATATTTCCAGCTTTAATAATTCAATTCTTTTTTCGTCATCGATTGCATCACAATTGATCAAAATCATCCCACCCCTGACATATTTTTCGACAGTTTTTGGCGTACAGATCCAATAATTAATTATATGCTGTTAATTGAGATGTATACCATTGATTTGTGACATTATCGAATGGGTGCATTATGAATAACAGTTAAAAATCACTTGCAAAAAGGAAAACTCCCGATGACAATCACCGGGAGTTTTATTTTGATCAATTTTTGATTTTTTAACTAATCGCAAATTAACTTTCAGAGTCAGCAACAACACTATACATACCGAACATCGGCATTACAATAGATACTGCAACTACACCTACGATTCCGGCAACTATAATTGTCATAGCCGGAGTCATAGCGTCTGTCAATCTTTTTGTCGATTCGTCGGCCTGCTCCTGATAGAGGTCAGCCATCTTATGCATTGAGTCGGAGAACATACCTGATTCCTCACCTACACGTACCATTGATACGAGAATGGAATCGAATACATCATAGTGTCCCATTGAAACGTTGATCGGAGTACCGATCTTAACGTCTTCAATTACCTGACTCAAACAGTCTTTCATATAAATATTGGATACAACGTCTCTTGAAAGCTCAAGCGCTTTAAGAATACTAACGCCGGCGTCTGTCAGCGTTGCCATGATGTTACAGAAACGAGCAACGTATGTATTGCTCAAAACGGGTCCGATGATCGGAACCTTCAAAGAGAACTCTGCAAGCCACATTGCAAATGACTCGTTATACTTAAGAAGCGCCTTAAATCCGTATACAATACCGACAACGATAATAATAACCAGCCACCAATAAGCAAGCATGAAGTCAGAGAACGCCATAACCGCCTTTGAGATCAAAGGAAGATCCGAACCGAACGCCAGGAATACGTTTGCGAACGAAGGCAATACGAACATTGACATTACGATGATCATCGCAATTGTTAATCCGACAAGGAACAGCGGATACATCATGGCACTCTTGATCTTGTTGGAAAGAGTCAGCTCTCTGTGCATGATCTCAGCAGCATTGTCGAATGCCATATCCAAACGACCGTTTGCCTCACCGGCAGCAACCAGACTGATAACGATCTCGGGGAATGTTTTGAATGAATCCATACAAGCAGACAGCGGAACACCGTTGTAAAGCTCCGAGCTGATGATCGTCAGGATTCTTTTCATTTGTTTGTCGGCTTCGGTATCAAGCAATACTTCCATCGCCATAGACAACGAAATACCTGATTTCATCATGATAGCCATCTGATGAAGCGTTGTGAGAACCTTCTTTTTCGGAAGTTCGACCTCGTGAATATCCTTGGTAGAAATATCTCTTTGGTACCAGGGGAGATTCTCCTCACCTGTCACGCCGTCCTTTACTTCGCTGATCTCAATTGCCGTCATACCTCTGTCGGCAAGGATTCGCTTTACGTCCTCACGGCTTTCGGCAGCTACTTCACTTCTGTACTTTTTATTTTTACCATCAATGGCAAGATATGAATATTTCAAAGTTTTTCACCTCATCTTCGATTGTTCATAGCTACACCGTACGGCGGTCTTTGACCACCGGGCATACCCGGCTGAGGCTGATCCTGATCACTAACCTCAAAGCTATATTCTCTTGCAGTTTGCTGATTAATATAACCACGGTCAAGGAGCATCTGAATACTCTTGTTTCTGGTTATCATACCAAGGCTCTTGCTTGTTTCAATAACCTGCTCGATCATTGAAATCTTATTTTCACGAATAAGGTTTGATATAGCGCTGTTTACAAACATGATCTCAAATGCACCTATACGTCCGGGAATATCGCTTCTCGGAAGAAGTCTTTGCGAAACAACGCACTTGAGTGATGTTGAGATCTGACCGAGAGCCTGACGCTGCTGAGCGGCAGGGAACATATCAACAAGACGGTCGATAGTCTTTGCGGCGCCCTCTGTGTGAAGTGTCGAGAAAACAAGGTGACCTGTTTCTGCGGCGGACAAAGCAATGGAAACTGACTCAAAGTCACGAATCTCACCGATTTGAATAATATCCGGGTCTTCACGAAGAACCGCACGGAGTGCTGTGTGATAGGAACGGCTGTCAGGACCGATCTCTCGCTGATTGATAACGCAGCCGATCGGACGGTGAAGATACTCAACAGGGTCCTCGATCGTAACAATGTTGAGGTTGCGTTCTCTGTTGATCTGGTGAACGATAGCGGCAAGAGTAGTAGATTTACCTGAACCGGTAGGACCCGTTACAAGAACAAGACCTTCTTTGAGTTCGAGAATTTTGGCGATAGACGCCGGAAGATTAAGCTTGTCAAGCTCAGGAGTTTCTTCGTTGATAACACGCATTACGAGCGATGCGCCGTTACGAGTTCTGAAAGCGTTGATTCTGAATCGGCTGCAGCCTTCGATAGTGGCAGCGCCGTCGACGTCACAGGTTTCCATGAACGTATCGAAACGCTCCTTGTTGAGAACCTGGCTTATCATGTATGTAACGTCTTCATCGGTAAGAGGATCGCCCTCCCAATATCTCATCTGACCGTGAAGTCTGTATGCAGGACAGTTGCCGGAAGACATATGAATATCGGAACAGCCCGCATCAACGGCTTCCTTTACCATAGAAATAAAATCCATCAGTGTTTTCCCCCAATCGGTTTTTTTCGGTTTGGGGGCTGCAGTTCCTGCAACAGCCCTCCAAATCGGTGATCTATTTATGATTATATCACAACAATTGAAAATTTACAACAATTATTTAACAAAATTTTATCAAAAATCTTATTTTTATTGTGGATATTAAAGCATATCCTCGCTTGCTGCCTCAAGCATAGTTTCGAGAGAAATGATACCGCTGATAACGTTCATTCTGAGGTTTTCTCTCATTGAGATCATACCCTCGGCCACGGCAATTTCATTGATATCTTCGGTTGACTTACCGCTTTGGATAGCTCTCTTGATAGCAGGCGAAACCATCAATATTTCGTGAACTGCAAGACGTCCCTTGTGACCGCTTTTGTTGCAGCGTTCACAGCCGCCCTGAGGCGCACGATACAGCTGGATCTCAAGACTTGTGTCTTCGATTCCGAGAAGCTCAAGCTCTTCCGGTGTTGCGATATAAGGCTCTTTGCAGTTTACGCAAAGACGTCTTACGAGTCGCTGTGCAATAACTCCGATAACCGTTGAGGATACCATGAACGGCTCAACGCCCATATCTACAAGACGGATTACCGACGAAGCAGCGTTGTATGTATGCAGTGTGGAAAGAACCAAGTGACCTGTAACGGCGGCGGAAGCGGCGATCTCGGCAGTTTCCTTATCACGAATCTCACCGATCATGATAATATCGGGGTCTTGACGAAGAATTGAACGAAGGGCGCTTGCAAATGTAAGACCTGCTTTTGCGTTGATATCAACCTGGTTAATTCCGGGGATAATCATTTCGACAGGGTTCTCAACGGTGATAATGTTGATATCTTCTCTCATAACACCCTTAAGACCGGTATAAAGTGTTGTTGATTTACCGGAACCTGTTGCTCCCGTTACCAGGATAATACCTCTGTTCTGCGTAAGGAGCTTGTCAAATTTAACAAGATTTTCCGGGAGAAATCCGATAGCGGATTTATCCATTTTCAAACCGAGAGCGGTTGTAATACGGGCGCAGACCTTCTCTCCGAAAACTACGGGGAGAATAGAAATACGCATATCTACTTCGGTCGTTCCTACACGATAGTTGATACGACCGTCCTGAGGGATACGTTTTTCGGCGATGTTCATGCCGCCGATAAACTTGATACGCGAAGTAACCGAGGGCGCAAGAGCCGAGCTTGTTTCCATATATTTCTGAAGCTTACCGTCGATTCTGAAACGAATGAGAAGAACATCTTCCATCGGTTCTATGTGAATATCGGAGGTCTTAAGTCGTACTGCTTCTTCTATCATATTGTTAACAAAACGAATGATCGGCTGATCATCAGCGGCTGCTTTTGCTGCGTCGATCTCATCTTCTTTACCTGCCTGGCTTACCTGGCTTGCGATAAATTCTCTTGCCTCGTCCTGAGCCTTCTTCGAAGCGTACAAAGCTCTGTGTGTTTTCTGGATTTGAGACGGAGCGGCAATTACTGTTTGCAGCTGCATTTTTGTTGTTGTTTGTATTCTGTTCAAACCCTTATAATCGAGAGGATCGGCAACAGCAATAGTAAGGGTTCTTGTTTGTTCGTCCAGTTCAAGCGGAACCACCATTGCCTGTTCAGCCAAGTCCGACGAAATAATATTTGAAAGCTCATCTCTAAGCTCGACCTCGTC
This sequence comes from uncultured Ruminococcus sp., assembly GCA_902773245.1. GTDB lineage: Bacteria > Bacillota > Clostridia > Oscillospirales > Acutalibacteraceae > RUG592. Next base: position 1,189 of record CACYDY010000247.1, on the reverse strand, counting down.
CAGGTCAACAAACGGTATGGAAAACTGTTTTGACAAAGCAAAGCAAACCTTTTCCTCTTCGCACATTTTTTCTTTGATAATAATCTCACCGAGTCGAAGATTGTTAACCTTCTGCATACTCAATGCCTGGTCAAGCTGATCCGGGTTGATCGCACCCATATTAATTAGGATCTGACCAATTTTCAAGTTGCTTCCTCTCATAATTATAGGACTCCTTTTTAATTTTAATGTTAGTTAGAATGTCAGACAATAAAAACTGTAAAAAATCAAACGGCTTCAAAGCACCTCAACCCGTGCAGAACACGGGTTTAATTTTCATTTATGGCAAAACGTCCATTTCAAGAAGAGCCTTATACATATCAAAGATCGGATCAAACAGCGGCTGAGTCATAAACGTCAGCACAACCCCCAAACAGATATAAGGTCCCATCGGCATATATATGCCTTTTTTTGCTTTTCCGGCAAAAATCATTACCATAAAATGTACAACTGCGATAAACGATGAAATAACGATCAATATCAAAGTATACTTCAAACCGAACATCAGTCCCAATGCCGCCATAAGCTTTACGTCACCGAATCCGAAGCCGGGCTTTTTGAAAACAAGATTCGACAAAAAATCAAGTATCAAAAGGATAAGCCCGCCGGCAGCCGCACCCAAAAGCGGAGAATACCACGAAGTGATAAAATTTTTATCGGTAAAGAAATCTATTACCGCAAAAATAAGCGATATCAACGCTGCCGCAATGGTAAACTGATCGGGAATTATCGTATACTTCGCATCGGACGCCGCTATCAAAAGCAGATCCGCATATATCAAAACGATACAAGGCAGAACAAAAGTCACACCGCACGCAAAAACGGTCGACGCCATACAAAGCGCAATCACGACTCCCATAAATATACCCGTTGGCTTGATTTTATATCTCACACCATGAAGAAGCTCCTCTGAGGGAGTTTCTTCATAATCGCAAAGCCACGGTGCGGGAATTTTGTTCAAAACCTTGCAGCTGAGCGGTCCCAGCACAAAGCCGAGAGCCGCCAATGCCAATGCTGTAATAATATTTGTTAAACTAAACATATCAAACGATCAGAATACGGATCAAGCTTCCGTGTCGGTTTCGGTATCCGTGTCGGAAGTTATCTCCACCTTGATATCCTGGTTGTAGTAATACAGATAAATATCCAT
>CACYDY010000246.1 GCA_902773245.1 uncultured Ruminococcus sp. | reverse complement strand
GATATAGAGGGCTATATCAAAAAGCCCTATCTCACAAACGAAAAATCGGCTGTCTGCAAAGACGAACTGTATTTTGCTTCTGCAAAAACATCGGTTTATGACAAAAACGACGCAGACAGAAAAGAGATCCAGACTATCGACAAGAATACTCAAATCATCGTTATGGCAAAAAATTCGGGTGACTTTTGGTTCGTTAACGTCAAAGACACTAAAAACTACGGATTTGTAAAATGCACCGACATATCTTCCAAAAAAATTGAAGAACCGTCTGCGGCTTCGTCAAAAGCGACTTCTTCCAAACCTGCCGTTTCGAGCAGCGCGCCGGTACAAAGCCGGAGCAGCGACGGAAATCAGCAGAGGGGCTACTACACAGGCTACAGCAGTACTGCTCCGACAAACTATTCGGTCTATTACGCAAAAGTTGCAACGGGCTATCTTGCCATCAGAAGCGCAAAGGCTTACGACGTTTCTAACGAGCTTGGAAAAATGTATACCGGCGACGCAGTTTACGTTGTGGACATAAGCACCGGAACGTATTGGTATTGTTATTCTCCTAAGCTCGCAACCTATGGCTATGTTAATTCCGATTATCTGACAACAAGCTATTCCAATCCCACCCAAACAACTCCGAAGGTTACAGACACGAATTATTCCGTCTGGGAAGTTTCGGTAAACGGTTACCTTGCGCTCAGAACCGCAAAGGCTTATGATGCTTCGAATGAAATAGGTAAGCTTTACACGGGAGATGTCGTTTATGTTTACAGCTATTCCTATGTTAACTTTACCGATGTTTATTGGTATGTTTATGCGCCGTCGCTCGGCAAGTGGGGCTATGTAAACAGCAATTATATTTACAGTTGATAATTAACTATCTACAACTTAAGAGTAGAGTGAGCGTATGCGTGGTTCGGGGCGTCAGCCCCGATAGGGTGACGTCCATGCGGCAATATAGAACCAAATTTTGTGGTAGACAGAAAAACGTAAGCTGCGGACAGTGGTTCATTAAAATATTTATCTTAACCTGTGACTCGCAGGACTCGAAGTGTTGCCTTTGGGTTCTGCGTTTTTCATTAAAATTCAGAGTTGACTGCAAAATAAGTAGTTGTACATTTTTTGCAAATGTGTAGATATTTTTCAAGCTTTGCAGTATAATGGTTAGTGGTGATAAAAGTGTTTAATAATAAAGAATTGAAAAGAATAATGTGTTTAATATCGGCAGCGGCGGTTATCTCGATGTTTGGCAGCGGCTGCGGCGAAAAGACACCCGATGTGGTATCGGATACCTACGGCAGCGTTGAAACCAAGGAAAGCGAAGATAACGTCAGCGAGGAAACGAGCGAAGCTTCTCAGACCGACACGGAAGAAAAAGAAAAAACGGTTCTGTACGTGACGGGGGCGGAAAAGGTCGAGCTGCGCAGTGCGGAAAACGATGAAATCATCTATTTGAAACCGAAAACGGAAGTCGAGCTTGAACAGAATGACTTGTCGGGTGAGGAAATAAAGGTTTACTGCCCGAGCGAGAAAAAAACAGGCTTTGTAAAAAATATTTATTTGGTTGACAGCAAGCAGTCCGTTACAAGCGGAGAAAGCGGATATATAAAAACAAGCGAAGCGCATCTAAATGAGAGCGCAGGCGGCAAAGGAAGTATTATCAGGCAGTTGTATCAGGGCGAACAGATCAATATTCTTTCAAAAAATTCGGGCGGTTATTGGAGAATTATCACACAAAACGGCGAAATAGGCTACGCAGAAGCAAATGCGATTATGGTTGATCAGACCGCATCACAAGAGCCGAACGTTTCAAGCTCGGCTGCGAAGCGTGATCACAGCGGCAGCTCGGGCAATTCGGGCGCATCATCGGCAGGATCAGCAGTGTCGAATAATAACCAAAACGAAGGTGATAATACGGTAACTTACTATTATTACAATTACGACCCTCATCAGCAGGATACGGAAACATCATCACAAGCACAGCAGGGATACACTCCTGCGCCGCAGCCCGAGGAAAGCCAAAGCGACAACAGCACAGCCGACCAAAGCGAGGCAGTATCAATAGCTCCGCAGACGGAAGAACCATACGCGAGTACCGGCGACAATGAGGCATTCAAAGCGTCCGTTGCAAAAGCAATCGCAAACGTGGGCGGAAACTGGTCGGCTGCGCTGATAGAACTGAACAGCGGCAGCAGCACATATGTTAACGATTCGCAAATGCAGGCGGCAAGTCTGATAAAGCTGTATATAATGGGAGCTGTTTACGAAAACTACGACGATTATAAAGCGGCAGAACCGTCGCTGGATACCTATTTATATCAGATGATAACAATAAGTGACAATTCGGCGGCGAATGCGCTGGTGAGAGTATTGGGCAGCGGCAGCGCAGACGCAGGAAAAGCGGCGGTAACTGCATATTGCAGCAGCCACGGATATTACAACAGCTCAATGGGCAGACTGCTGCTTGAAAGCACGATAAACGGTGACAACTACACATCGGCAGGTGACTGCGCAAGATTTTTGCAGTCGGTATATAACGGAGAGCTTTCGCATTCGTCGGACATGATGAATTTGCTCAAGCAGCAGACAAGAACATCGAAAATACCGGCAGGAGTCAGCGTACCAACGGCAAACAAAACAGGGGAGCTTGCGAATGTTGAGAATGACGCAGCGATTGTTTTTGCAGAAAAGCCGTATGTTTTGTGTGTAATGTCGGAGAACGTTCCATCGGGAAGCGCCGTATCGGCTATTGTAAAGCTTTCGTCCGAAACATACGCAAATGTAAAATAATTTTATTTGATAATATTATAAAAATGGCAGAGCTTTATTCGTTCTGCCATTTTTTTGCAATTATACACGTTAAAGTTTCGCAGGGGTCTTTTCAAAGGCAATGTCATTAACTAAATATCGAAAAATGAAAAATTTACACGGGTTCGGAGTGATGGTGACGACTTTAAATCTGAAAAATAAAAAAAACAAAAAAATTTGAAAAAAATTTGAACCCGTTTGAATTAGTCTTTCGTTCTTATAAGTGAAAGACAAAAACAAGGAGGTCGATG
>CACYDY010000245.1 GCA_902773245.1 uncultured Ruminococcus sp. | reverse complement strand
GACTGTTACATTATATGGAGCAGCAACAGGCGGAATGGGCGGCTATCAGTATTCCTATTATGTAAAGCAAGCTTCATCTTCCACTTGGAAATCTAAAGGTGAAAACGTTCAGCAGACGTCGACATCAATAAAGCCAACCTGTGTGGGAACTTATGACGTAAAAATAATAGTAACCGATTCGTCGGGAGCAAAATCTGCAAAAACATTCAAAATTCAGGTTACCGATTAATAGATTTTTGTTGTGTCGTAATTATGTAACATTTGATTTTGTTTGATAATTAACAATATTCAAAGTGTATGGAATTTTCTATAAAGTATTGAAATTTTTGGGTTTTTGTGTTATAATTCTTGATATAATGAGGAATTAGAAATTTTGGAATAATTTTGAAGTACGTTGTTGCTAAAGATTTTTCCGAATAGATCCTCCATAAAACCGAGAGGAGAATTATTTTGGAACTTATAGAAGGAATTAAAGGCAGAAGAAGCGTCAGAAAGTTTACAGATGAAAAGATCTCTCATGATACGATCGAAAAAATTGTAGATGCTGCAAGATTTGCCCCAACCTGGAAAAACTCACAGACACCGGGATACGTTGTCGTTGAGGACAGAAATGTTATGATCGATATTGCAGAAAAAGCCACATTCAGTTTTTCCCACAACAAAGATATCATCAAAGGCGCTGCGGCGCTTGTGGTTCTTACTTCAATCAATAAGAAGAGCGGCTATGAAAAAGACGGTTCATTCACAACCAGCAAAGGAAACGAATGGCAGATGTTTGATGCGGGATTAGCTGCGGAAGCATTCACTTTGGCTGCATATAACTATGGTGTGGGTACAGTAATACTTGGTATTTTTGATGATGCAAAGGTTGGAGAGATCATAGGTCTTGACGATACAAAAACCGTGTCTGCACTAATTCCTATCGGTATACCGGAAGCACAGCCCAACCCACCGAAGAGAAATGACGTTTCAGAGTACCTTTCGTTTATTTGATACATACAATTTGAATCTGATTAAAAAGAAACCCTTGCTCTGAAAATGAGCGAGGGTGGATTTTTAAATGATGAATGTGAACAGTGAATATATAACTAACAAGAAAGGGGAATAACTGTAATGAATCTTAATGCAATAAAAAAATATGTTATTGGAAACCCGTTTGAAACTCACGCTGTTGAAAATGATGCAGATATTATTACCGGAGAATTAAAGTATTTTTTATCAAATGATGATCATACTGTACTGACTTATAATATGGGTGAACACGACAAAGTATACGGCATGGGAGAAGCTGTTCGTGGAATAAACAAACGCGGCTGGATATATGAAACCTACTGTTCCGACGATCCTATGCATACGGAAACGAAGCGTTCTCTTTACGGAGCACACCCGTTTGCCGTGATTGACGGAAAAGACGTTTTTGGAGTTTTCATAGATTACCCTGACAGACTGACGTTTGATATTGGTTACACTCAGAGTAATATATTAACAATTAAAATACCCGAAGCGAACTATAAGCTCTACATAATTGAGGGAAAAACACCTCTTGACGTTGTGAAAAAGTTCAGAGTTCTTATTGGTAAAAGCTATATTGCACCGTTCTGGTCTTTCGGATTCCAACAAAGCCGATGGAGCTACGCCACAAGCGCTGCTGTGCAAAGTGTAATCGACAGCTACAAAAATAACGGTTTTCCAATTGATGCGGTGTATCTTGACATTGACTATATGGAGGACTTCAAGGACTTTACGGTCAGTGAAGAGAGATTTCCCGAATTTGAAAGCTTTGTAGCTTCTGCAAAGAATGAAAATATTCACCTCGTCCCAATTATAGACGCAGGCGTCAAGGTGGAAAACGGCTATGATGTTTATGAAGAGGGAAGAGCTAACAACTATTTTTGCAAGGATAAAAACGGAGAAGATTTTATAGCTGCAGTGTGGCCCGGAAAGGTTTGTTTTCCTGATTTTCTGAACAAGGTAGCGTCCGAATGGTTCGGACTAAAATATAAAAGGCTTATTGATGCAGGAATCGACGGATTTTGGAACGATATGAACGAACCGGCTATTTTCTATTCCGAGAAAGCGTTGGACAAGGCTATTGACAAGGTAGCGTCATACAAAGGTAAAAATATCGGTGTTTATGACTTTTTTGCATTGAAAGATACAGTGTTGGGTCTTTCAAACAGTTACTCGGACTATTCATCAATGTATCACAATGTAAACGGTGATCTCGTGTGTCACGAAAAGGTACATAATCTATACGGTTACAATATGACAAAATCCGCATCCGATGCGTTTAAAAAAATATCTCCGGATAAGAATATTCTGATTTTCTCACGTGCATCATACATTGGAATGCACCGTTCAAGCGGAATATGGATGGGTGATAATCAATCGTGGTGGTCACACATAAAGCTTAATCTACAAATGCTGCCCTCGCTGAATATGTGCGGATTCTTGTACACAGGCGCCGATATGGTAGGTTTTGGTGATAATTGTACCGAAGAATTAGCTCTTCGTTGGCTTGCATTGGGAATATTCAATCCGCTCATGAGAAACCATTCTGCATTGGGCACACGTGATCAGGAGTTCTATCGTTTTGAAAAAATCAGCGTGTTCCGGGAGCTTGTAAAGCTGCGTTACGCTTTGATTCCGTATCTTTACAGTGAGTACATAAAGTCTGTTGAAAATGACGACATGATGTTCAAACCGCTGGCTTTTGAATACCGTGATGATAAATATGCCCAATCTGTTGAAGATCAGCTGATGATAGGCGAGTGCATAATGATCGCACCGGTTTATGAACCAAATGCAATCGGAAGATATGTGTATATTCCCGAGGACATGATTGCGGTACATTTCAGATCGGAGAATGATTATTCTGTTGAAAAGTATAATCGGGGACATTTTTTCATAGAAATCCCTACGAACGAAGTGGTAATATTCATTCGGAAAAACAAGGCGCTGCCGTTGGTAAAATCCGCAGACTGCACGGCTAACATTGATTATTCAACGCTCGGGTTTGTCGGTAATGTTGACAAAGATTTTCAGTACACAATATGCAAAGAGTGTGGTGCTGCAAACGGCGAGAGTCGGATTTCAAAGATAAACTGCCGGGTATTTGGAAAATCAGAAGGAATAAACTTGAATTATGAGGTAATGAAATGAGAAGATCAGACAGAGAAATAAAGGATTTTGACGAGATCATAAAAGTCATGGAAAAATGTGACGTTTGCAGAATAGTTCTGAATGATGATGAATATCCGTATGTTGTTCCGCTTAATTTCGGAATGTCGGTGGAGGATAAGGCAGTCACACTTTATTTTCACAGTGCGCTCGAAGGGAAAAAAATCGATCTCATTAAATCAAATAACAAGGCAGCATTTGAAATGGACTGCGGACATGAATTAGTTTATGAAGAGAAAAACAAAAACTGCACAATGAACTATGAAAGTGTTATCGGACAGGGTACGATAGAATTTGTTGACGATGACGAAAAGATTGAAGCGCTTAAAATACTTATGGCGCATTATTATTCGGAAGAAAAAGTGTTCAATGAAAAGATGGTATCTTATACAGCAGTATTCAAGCTAAAGGTCAGTGAAATGACAGGCAAAAGAAGACAAAAAAATTGAGGTAAAAAATGCTGTTTAATGAAAAATATGGAATATCTCACATAAGCTACAATTCGGGCAGAATATTGATCGATTGTTCGGAGAGTGAATTTTCATGTGATGACAACGACGGATTTGAAGGCTTGATCAGGGGATTTTCACGGCTTATCGGAGAGGATCACGAAAGCTTGGGAATGATGCAGTACAAGATAAAGAATTCGCCGTATGAATTTGTAATTCAATGGGACACAATGTACGGTATAGTAATCATTGTTGAAGATATGAGAAAAATTGATGAAATAGTTAAGTTTGTAAAGAACTCTATCTATGAAATCAATTACAATATGCTGTACGAAAAGAAAGAGTTATTTTAAATT
>CACYDY010000244.1 GCA_902773245.1 uncultured Ruminococcus sp. | reverse complement strand
CTGCTCAACAAGGCGGGGTTCGATCTCCAGTGGGAGATCTGTGGCGGCGGCAATGTGTTCGGCGGTGTTCAATGCTCTTTTTAACGGCGATGAGAGTATTTTGTCAATTTGATAATTTCCGCTTGAAATGATCCTGCCCAGCTCCTGTGCCTGCTCGTGACCCTTTTGGGTCAGCTCGATGTCTGTAATTCCGCAGATCTTGTTTTCGACATTCCAAACAGTCTGACCGTGACGAGTGAAGTAGATTTTTTTCATATTGTTTGTTTTCTTTCCTTTTATGTCAAATATTTTTATAATTATACAACCGTTTTCGTCTGTTGTCAAATATTGCAATGCGGCGGGCACTCGCCCGCAGGTAATGCCGCCTTGCAGTTTGTAACAATAAGTCGGCTTCCGCCCGGCGACAGAGGGCAAAAGTTGTTGATAAAAATCCGATCAGAGGAACAGAGTTATCCGCCGCAATTTACATAAATATACTTTTGCAAAAAAAAAACAAGAACGGCACAAAACCGTTCTTGTTTCAGGAATAAATAATAATATGGAAAAATGGAATTATCAATTATCAAACTCGAACACATCGGCATTCTTTTCCTTAAAGATGTCGAAAAGCGCAACAAGCAGTTTTTCGTCGTCGATACCTATGTAGTCGACGGTTTCGCCGTCCTCTCCGGTTAAGACTTTGAGAATAACAACGCTGTCATCACCCAAAGGCAGAAGAGCAACGTATTCTTCTTGGTTGTATTCGATCAGATCAAGAAATTCAAATTCAACGTCGTTTCCGTCTTCATCATTCAAAACTATGATGATCGGTTCGCTGTCATGATCTTCACCGGGAATTTTTTTATTATCCATAACAAGTCCTCTTTTCATTGTTGGAATATGAGTATGCTGTTTGACGTATCGAAAGCAAGACGGAGAAGGCTGTTTAGTATTATCAATTTAAATCATATTTGTATTATACACAAATGAGAAGTGATTGTCAACAGCATAATTTGTCGAAAAAACGTATTTTTGTGAAAATGGCTAATTTTTTTAGTTTTGATTAGTTACGACAGAGTGACAAACTGCCAATATGTTATTTTGCAGAGAAAAAATGGCGTTTTTTTGTTAACTTTACTAACGAAAAAATATGAAATTTGGTTGACAACAATTTACATTAATGTTATAATGTAGATTGAAAATATATCTTTTGCAAAAAAACAATGCTTATGTTAATAAATATTGTTCTATTTTGCAGAAAACTATGAGGGAGTGATTGTCTTGAAAATCAAAAGAATTATGGCGATGCTTCTCTGCGCGACTCTTGCGGTGTCGGGAACAGCGATATCTGCCGCAGCAGAAAAAACGTCAGATGAAGCTTCAAGCGAAACACGTATTATCGGTGACGTTGACAACGACGGCGGCGTGTCGGCAGGCGACAGCCTGAAGGCTCTCAGAGCGTCGGTAAAGATCGAGAAGCTGGACGATGTTTCAAAGCAGGTTGCGGATGTTGACGAGGATCAAATGGTTACCTCGGGCGATGCTTTGGATATTCTGAGATACAGCGTTGGTCTTCCTTCCGCCGAAAACATCGGTAAGGAAAAGGTTTTTGACAAGGTTTGCAGCGTAACCTTCAACACCGACGGCGGTACCGAGATGTCTATGGCTCAGATTATTTACGGAAACGTTCTCGGCGAGCCGGAAGACCCCGTAAAGGACGGATTTATCTTCTCGGGTTGGTTTACAGACAGTGAGTTTGTAAATGCGTACGATTTCAGTACGGCAGTAACAAAAGATGTGACCCTTTATGCAAAATGGGTTGCAAATGATTTCGTTCTCAGCAGCGATAAGGATACCGTTCTTATCGGCAGCGGAAGCGAAGTACGTCTTTATCTCCAGACGGATCTTGCGGTTGATTCGATAGCTCTTAATTACGGTGTGGGCGAGGATCTGTCAAATACAGTCGAAATGCTTGACAACGGTTCGGGCGCAGACGATATGGCAGGCGACGGCATTTACAGCGCAAAGGTAACTGCGAGTGTCAGCGAGGATTCAACTGTTAATTTTGAAGCTCAGACAGACGAAAAGAAGTCGAATAAGGTTTCGGTAAAATACTATACTCCTATCTCCAACGAAACAATTGAAGCTATGAACACCGTTCAGAATGCTTTGGACGAGCTTACAACTGATGAAAAATTTGAAGCTAAGAGCGAAGACGACAAGGTTTCCGAGATCAGCAAGGTTCTCAAGAACTTTGAGGAGTCCGGTGAGATCGCAGACAATTCCATCAGCATCAATAAAGAGGCTTCTTTGGTATCGTTTGTGTACCCCGAGGGAATTCTCGGCGGTATCAGCTATGGTGAGTACAATGGCGATATGAACGACATTTCCGGTTCGGATCGCGAAGAGTCCGACGCTGCAAAGATTCAGATCAACGCAAGCGCAGACGGTGAAGACGATGATGTTGCTGTGACTGCAGGCGATGCTGACGATTCTGAGGAAATCAACCATATTGGCAATGCGGTCATCCTCAATTCGTTCCCGGCATTTGAAACAGATCCGTCAAAAATTTCCGACAGAACCGAATTCTATGAGAATCTGGAAGAGAAGTGGGAAGACAAGGGATTGGAAACTACTCTTGTTGTTGATGCGACCGTTCAGGATTATAAATCTTTGGATAAGTACAAGGTTGCAATGATCGCTACTCACGGCGGCACATACTCATGGACTGACGGTTTCTTTGGCAGCGATTACCACGAGAGTCCTGCAATCTGCCTGGCAGAGGTTTCCACAAGTGAAAAAGACAAGGCATATGAGATGGAGCTTAAGGACAATCAGATCGTTAAGGTTTACAGCACCAGCCTTAAGGGATATCGTTACTGGCTGCTTCCGCACTTTATCGAGCAGCAGTATGATGCCGATGATCTGGCTAATACTTTCGTACTCTCCGAGTGCTGCGAGGCATTGGGAAGAGGAAAGGGCAGCGACAGCACTAAGTACGATTACTCAATGGCAAATGCATTTTTGGGAAAAGCCGCTAAGGGTTACATTGGTTTCCACAACTCCGTATTTGCAACCTATAGCCGTGAGCTTATGGAAGCATACGTTGACGGTCTTATTGCAGGCGATAATTCAAAAACAGCGTATGATAATGCGATCGCTAAAATGGGCGAGAACCATGAGGTATGGTGGAACAATACTTATTCCTATTCCTTGAAGCAGTACTATGAGAGCCAGGGCGACGTTTATGATCCTCTGTACGACGTTGCATACCCTGTAAGAATGGGTAACGGCAATGCCGCATTGATCTATTCGGGCATCATTAACGGCGGCTTTGAAAAGTACAATCTTGAAACAACATCTCCGAACGCTTGGGACTGCGACGGTGACGTTCGTACCTTGACTCAGCTTGGCGATGCCGTACCGTTCGGCGACTACAGCAAGAGAATGGCTATCGTTACATCGGGTATCGGTTCAAAGCAGAGCGCTACATTTGCAAACGGAACAGAAGGCAGCAGCATGAGTCAGACATTCTTGGTTCCCGACGGCGCTACAAAGATCTATTTCGATTACAACTTCGTATCCGAGGAGCCAATGGAGTGGGTTGGCAGCCAGTATGACGACTCGTTCCGTGTTCAGCTCAAGCAGGGCGGCGATATGTTCTATGACGAGGTTTACGAATCCATCAACGGCTCCGAGTGGAAGGAGATCGCCGGCGTTGACTTTGCAGGCGGTGATAAGACTGCTTATCAGACCGGTTGGAAGTCAGCTGAGATCGATGTTTCCGAATACAGAAACAAGGTTATTACACTCAGCTTTGTAATCTATGACGTAGGCGATCAGGTTTATGATTCCGCTTGCTTGGTTGACAATGTATCAGTGGAGTAATCATGAAAAACAAAATCTTGGCTTTAGCTGTAATTTCATTGATAATATGTAATTTGGGAGCGTGCGGTGTAAGATCGTCTACAGGCGCGGCAGCAAGTCAGCCGGATGTTTCTGCAAATACCGAGTCTGCCGTAAGTTCCGAAGCTGCAGGCGAAGCAGCCGAAGCGTCGTCTGAAGAACGTGGATCGGCTCCCGTGTCGGAAGATCGGGTCGAGTCGGAAAATAGTGAAGCGCCGGCGGCGGAAAGTCAGGGCGAATCACTGCAGAATGATCCATCCGATTCGGAAGCTCAGTCCGAGTCGGGTACGAGCGAAACTTCGGGTGAAGAGGGTGAACAATCAATGGTTGATCATGTAGACAATGCTATTCAGGAATTGTCTTCATCGGAGGACTATGCGAATGCTTCCGATGAGGATAAAAAGGCAATGTTTTCCGAACTGCTTGAAGGGCTTGAAAAAGACGGCTATATTTTGAACGTTTATTATGATGAAAAATCGGAGGGCTTCTCTTTCCGGTATGCAAACGGGGTCCAAGGCGGAGTCAGCTTTAGAGATTTCAGTCAAGAAATAGACGGTTTGGTTTTGAATTAAGCTCCTGAAATTATCACGAGAAACAGATAAAAGGCTTGTTATTACAATTGTGCCGAGCGTATTTTATGCGCTCGGCTTTTTGTTGTTTTTGAAATAAGAAGGTTGTCTTGGGTGTATGGGTGACGTCAATAAATGTTAAATAGAATCAAAGCCTTGGGTCGACAGAAACAAATCCTTAAGTTGTGTACAGTGTATGTAAAAACAAAAATAGCAAATGAGAATACAAGAGTATATAACAGAATAAGTGAGATTAAAAGAGATTTCACCGAAGTAAATTAAAATTTTTCAAAAAAGGTGTTGACTTTGAGCCGAAGCTGTGGTATTATTACTAAGCACTGATGTGAAGGTTAAAACTTTACATATACTACATTTGTTTAGGAGGAAAAGACTATGTCAACTTTTATGGCAAAAAAAGGCGAAGTTGAGCGCAAGTGGTACGTGCTTGACGCTGCCGGCAAACCGCTCGGTCGTGTTGCTGCTCAGGCTGCTGTACTCCTCAGAGGAAAGCATAAGCCTACTTACACACCACACGTAGACTGCGGAGATCATGTAATTATTATTAACTGCGAGAAAGCAGTCCTCACCGGTAACAAGCTTACTCAGAAGAAATGGCAGCGTCACACAGGTTACATTGGCCATCTTAAGGAAACTCGTTACGATACATTGATGAAAACAAAGCCGACTAAGGCAATGGAGCTTGCTGTTAAGGGTATGATCCCCAACAACTCTATCGGCAGAGATGCTTTGCTCAGACTTCGTTTGTTTGAGGGTGCAGAGCATATCCATGCTGCACAAAAGCCCGAAGTATGGGATAAGTAAGGAAGGAGGACTATAAACTATGTACGATAATTCTAATTATTTTTATGGCACAGGCAGAAGAAAAAGCTCAGTAGCAAGAGTAAGAATTTACCAGGGTACAGGTAAGATCACGATCAACGACAGAGATATCGACGATTATTTCGGTCTTGAAACTCTCAAATTGATCGTTAGACAGCCTCTCAACCTTACAGAAACAGCCGAGAAGTTTGACGTTGTTTGCAGAGTTGCAGGCGGCGGCGTTACCGGTCAGGCCGGTGCAATTCGTCACGGTATTTCAAGAGCTTTGCTTCAGTACGATTCTGAGAATTTGCGTCCTGTTCTTAAAAAGGCAGGTTTCCTCACACGTGATCCGCGTATGAAGGAACGTAAGAAGTACGGTCTTAAGGCTGCAAGAAGAGCACCTCAGTTCTCGAAGAGATAATCTTTCATCGGAAATTTGGCTTATTCAAGGGGAATTTGGCTTATTCAAGCCGTTTTCGGGCGCTTACGAAAAATTTGGTCAATTTTTGGTCAACTAAATATTGACGGCTTACCTCCCTGTTCATGCAGGGAGGTTTTTGTTTGCTTTTCTGAAAGACAAAGCTCGATCTGCTCGGCGGTTCGAGCTTTTGTTCTACGCAGAACATCTGCGTATATGTCGGCGGTAACGCTCACATCGCAATGCCCCAAATGCTCGGAAACCACCTTCAAATCGACGCCGTTGTTCAAAAGCATTGTAGCGTTGCAATGCCTTAGCTGATGCAATGTCATATCCTCAAATTCCGTACCCTTTGTAAAGCGCTTGAAGGATTGATAGACCGAACTTCTATCACGATAATTGCCCCTTGCGGATACAAAGACCATTTCAGGGTGAGCGAAATCATCACCGAGGATCACTTTCAGATTTTCAATGTAGTTCTTCTGAACAAGAAGAATCCTTTTCAATTCCTGCCCCATACCGATAATGCGGATACTGCTCTCGGTTTTAGGCTCTGTCAGTTCGTGCTTTCCGCCTATGTCTGTCAGCGTGTGATTAATCGAAATAGTGTTGTTCTCAAAGTCAATGTCCTCCCACGCAAGTCCGAGACATTCTCCCGAACGCATACCCGTGTACAAAAGCACCTTGATAATGCGCTTGAAATCCTTGTCCCACGGTTTATTTTGAAGGTATGCCATGAAACGTCTGAGCTTATCTTCCTCCAAAGCCTTGTTTTTATGGTAACCTCTAAAAACCACCAAATTTAACGAACAGCATAAGGGTATTGTTCTTAAAAAGAAATATGCCGCAAAAACAGCCGAAAT
>CACYDY010000243.1 GCA_902773245.1 uncultured Ruminococcus sp. | reverse complement strand
CGCACTTGCTCCAAACTCCGTAACATTACCAACAAAAAGCATGGAACACATAATAAGCATCGCAAGAACCAACGAACAGGCTCGAACAATCTTAACATGACCTCGTTTTTCATTTTCAAATTGCATTATTATTTCCATCCTTTCTTCAATATTTCCCACAACCATTAAGCTTTGACCAAAGCCACATTGCCGTGAGCTTACTACAGCAGAATTAAAAAAATAATTCTGAAAACTGTGACTTTATTATAAACTATTTCACTTAAAATTTCAAGTATTAAAGTAAAGTTTTTTATTTAATTTTCACTTTTTCTATGTTTTTACCAAAACCGCTTTAAAGTGTTTAAACAATAAGACCCATCAAATCCATAACTTTATTCCTGACAAAACTATCGTCATAAGCGGTTATATTTTTACAATTTTTACTCTGCAAAGTAGTATAACTATAACAAATTTTCGCTATATATTTTTAATCTAATTTATATTATCTTTCTTGGTTAATTTCTGTTTTGCCCTTCAAATAATTGTCAAGAACTACCAAATCTTTTAAATCAACTGCGCTGTCGCCGTTGACGTCGGCTGCGTCACGGAAAACTCCGCCGAGCCGGTCTTTTCCGGTCAAATGATCAATCAGAATTTTCCTGTCGGATGTGTTGATGTTTCCCTCGCCGCTCAGCTCGCCGTAGATCAAAACCGTAAACGTGTGCAGCTCTTCGCCGGATATTTCCACAGTCCAGCCTGTTCCGACCTTGCCGGAGGTTTTGACGCTGCCGTCTTTGTAAAACACAGCTTCGCCGTTTCCTATTTCTTTCTTCATCTGAGCCACGGTTTGACCCGGAGCGACTCCTGTTATGTAATTATTGTTTGAGTTGAATTTATAATTTGATAGTTTTTCCGATCGTATATTTTCGTTTTCCCGAAAACTGCTTTCGGCGGCGTCGGAGGTTTTCTCCGGGGGAGCAGGTTTTTCCGCATTTTCAGCCATGCTTTCCAGCTCGGACTTTGTGAAAAGTCTGACGTCAACGTTATCTCCGTTTTGATAAAAACACCCCAAAACAGAGCCTGCCGAGGCAATAAAATCACAGTCACCGCAGCTTTCCACAGAAACCTCCCGTTCGTCTTTGAGAATTGTCAGGGACCTGTTTTTGCTGCCGATCATGCAATTATCGATCACACCGACACCCACGCCGTCAAATCCCGAGCAGACAAGCCGCAGACCGCTGCCGTCAAAGCTGTAGACCTCTCCGCAGTCGGTCATAAATTTATTATCACCAAGCGAAAATATCTTTTCTCCGACAACCTCAAACATATGCTGTGTTTCGCCTGTTATTATTGTCAGGATCCCGTTTCCGACAGCATAGACGGTTTTTCCGTCGGGCGACGAGGTTATGCTGAGCGGCTGCTGCGGAGTTTTGATCTCTCTCACGGGAAGAAACTTTCTTGAATAGATCTCAATCGAAAAATTATTTATCATATAGTAATTTCCGCTGCTGTCAACGGCAAAAGTCCCCCGAAACTGAGGTTCGCAGTTTTCTATAACACGCTCGCTGACAAAACCCGAGGACAACTCGCATGATTTGATTTTCACGCATTTTTCGCTGTCGGGAGTTATATATTTCTCAAAAATGTAAACCGTTCCTCCAAGATATGCATACGTTGACGAAGCACTGTCACAGCCGATGGTACAGTCACTGCAGTTACCGCTTTCATCAATTAATGCGGCATTGTACATATTGTCGCAGCGGTTTATTACACAAAAATATTCACCTCCGAAAACGCTCATCGCCTTTCCGCATTTTTGTACTGATGTAACGGATTCGGCGAAGCATTTCGAAGATGAATTGAACAGATACAGAACAACCACAAGCATCGTTAGTAATGCCGTGATCTTCTTTTTCATTTTATTTGTATTGTTGCGCGGCTGCAACGGCAAGTCTGTCGCAGCGTTCGTTTTCAGGGTGTCCGGCGTGACCTTTGACCCACACAATTTCTATTTTATGGCGGTCGCAAAGAGGCAGAAGCTCCTCCCACAGATCAACGTTCATCGCAGGGTCTTTTTTGTTCCTCATCCAGTTGTTGGAACGCCACTTTTTCGCCCAGCCAAGCTTAATTGCGTTGCAAACATACTGCGAATCGCTGTACAGCGTAATTTCGCACGGTTCCTTCAAGCACTTCAACGCATAAAGTACCGCGCTGATCTCCATGCGATTGTTTGTGGTGTCTTTCTCTCCGCCGCTGATTTCCTTTTCGGCTGTTCCATACCTAAGAATTGCGCCCCAGCCCCCGGGTCCGGGATTTCCGCTGCAAGCGCCGTCGGTAAAAATTTCAACTTTTTTCATATTGCTGCCTCCGAATTGTCATGCTTTTTATTATAAAACTATTTTTGACAATATTCAACCGCTTTGTGAGTATTATTCAATCGAATTGTGCAGTTTTCTAAAAAAAT
>CACYDY010000242.1 GCA_902773245.1 uncultured Ruminococcus sp. | reverse complement strand
GTGTCGCTTGTTGCAACAAACTTAATGTTACCGTCAAAAAGAGTATCGCTGGACGAATTGCCGCCGAATTGTTTTTTCAGAGTATAAAGATCGTTGGTTCCGTACTTGGCATAAGCAGCCAGCTCGTAACCGTCTCCGTAGTTGTAAACTTCTACGTAAGCGTCTTGCGCCTCTTTTTTCTTATCCTCAACAAACGTTGAACCTGTTACCAGGTCGACATCTGCCGACAAGGTCGTATAGACCTTTGCTCCTTCGGATACAACTCCGGTGTTAAAAACGATCAGAGCCTGACCCGAAGCGTCTTCCGCTCCTGATGTGGGAATGGAAGGGATCTTATCCGGATTCTTTGCATAGTACGATTCGGCAAAGCCCAGTGCGCTCTTTGCCTGAATGTACGCTTCACGCTGGCTTACCGTTATTTGCGTTGTTGTGATATTGACAGTCGCAATCGAAACCAATATCGCAACAAGGATTGCAAGAACGATACAAATCGCCATTGCAGTCGACAACGCCAAGCCTTGCTTTGAGTTTTTCCGCTTGGAATAACCGCTGTGAGCTTTCATTGCTAAAACACCCTTTCTTAATAAGTTTATTTAACCCCTTTGCCTGCATAACAAGGCAAAAGCCGTATTTCTGCAGGCAGATAGATTTTCACACTTAAATTATATAACACTTAGAGAAAAATTCCAATAGTTTTTTTAATTTTAAATAAAAAAATTTTTTAATCCTTCTTTATGCACTTTAAACAAAAGAATAAAGAAAAAACACACGTTTTACTGTAATTATTAACTTTTTTTGTTAATTTGCACTCATTAATGCGAAATTTATGTGAAAAAAAGCACATTTATATCACACAAATCATTCCCCTTTTAAAAAAAATTTTTCCCAATTTAATATAAAACAAGATTCAAAAAAACGAAATTTTTGATACATTACATAAAAGCGACTACTTTTTTTATTCAAAATAGCATTATATACACCGAAATTGAATTTTCTGTTTTTTCTTCTTTCATATTCCACAAATTAACAACGGTAAAAAATTTCCGATCATTACGTATATAATGAAAAGGGAACACCTTTTTTCGGCATTCCCTTTTCGGCAGTCACTATAATAAAAGAATTGTCTGCAAAATCAATATGAAGATGTTATTCCCAAATATTCCTCAATCGTCAATCCCGAATCATTCAGCTCTTTCGCCAGCTCTTCTCCCACATAGCGGATATGCCACGGTTCGTATTTATATCCCGTTATGCTTTCTTTTCCCTGTGGATAACGGATTATAAAACCGTACTCATAGCAATGCTGCGCAAGCCACTGAGCTTCGGGCGTTCCGATGAAGCTGTCGCTGACCTCATTGCAGTCTATTGCAAGACCTGTCTGGTGTTCGGAATATCCGGCGCGCGCAGAGAATACGTCCGCAGCAGCTTCTCCCACGCTGTCGACATAGCTTTGATGAAGGGCTTTCTGTTCCTGATAGGAACGGTATCCCGACGAAATGTAAATGGTAATTCCGTCCTCGGCGGCTGCGGCTTTCAGCTCGTTGAAGGCTTCGCGGCATTCGCTCGTAAGTCCGCCCGGAGCGTAACTTTCGGGAAGACCGTATGTTTTGTTGACTACCAAAACACCCTGTATGTATGTTTCTTCGGTAACAGGCTCTTTTTCGCCTTCCTTTTCCTTGTTATCGGTAACGGTGATCTTCACGGTTTCGATGACATCTTTGTTGCTGACAGATGTAACTTTGATCTCACACTCACCCTTTGCATGAGCGGTTATAATACCGTCCTTGTCAACGGTAGCGATCGATTCGTCCGAGCTTGTCCATTCCTCCGCCAAGGTGTCTGCGTCAAGAGGAGTCATCGTGACTCTTGGCATTACCGTTTCGCCGACTGCGATAGTCTTTTCATTAAAATCAAGTGATATTTTTTCAACCTTCGGCTTTCCCGTTACCGTAACGCTGACCTTTGAACTAACCTTTGAGTTAGAACCCGACGTTACCGTTACCACACATTTTCCTTCGCCAACAGCTCTGATAGTTCCGCTCGAGGTAACCGTAGCAACCTTTTCATCAGAGGAAGTCCAGACCTCGCTTTTGTCGAGCGCAGTTTTCGGGAACATTGTAACGATAGGCATTTTCGTTTGACCTACGTCAAGCGTGATCTCGTGAATGTCAAGCGATATGCTGCTGACTTCCGTTTCATTTGCTTTTGACGAAACAGACGAGCCGCTTGATGTTGCGGCATTTGACGGCGCTCTGCTTGAAACGGACGCTTTTGACGAAGCTGCCTTGGATTCCGTTTTGGATTCGGCTTTGGACTGAGCCGCCTTGGAGGACGCCGCTTTTGAAGAGCTGCTGTTTTTATCAGTATCTGATTTCTTGTCGCTGCCGGTGTTATCTTTATCTTTATCTTTATCGCTGCCGTTTTTTGAAGCTGTGTCTTTTTCGTCAGAATTTAAAGAATCTGTGTCGGCTTCGCTGTCGGAATCGGTCGACTCACCGTTCACATTTCTTGAGTATGCATTTTCAACTTCGACGGGTGTTTCTTTTACAATAAAATCACAGCCGACGGAAAATACGGCAAATGCCGCAATTATAACCGCAATTACAAACTTTTTTCTTTTTCCTTTCATAAGATCCAAAACTCCTTTTTTATCTGTAATTCTATTATAACACATATAAAATGAATTTTCTGTTAATTATTGATTTTTATTATCAAACAGCAGGGAAAGGACGCCCGACAACCGAACGCCCTCTCTCTGTTTTGTTTTGGGGTTATTTATCTTAATATAAGTAGTTGGCCGGATTAACATACTCACCGTTTGCAATTATTTCAAAATGCAGATGAGGTCCTGTCGAGTCGCCTGTCGAGCCTACTGCCGCAACAGTCTGACCCTGTTCCACATACGTTCCCGGTGTAACATATATATCGCTGCACTGTGCGTATAACGTTTGGTAACCGTTCCCGTGATCTATAATCAAATAGCAGCCGTAATTTTCACTGCCATAGTCAATAACAGCTGTTGTGACATAACCGCCTGCGGAAGCAACGACCGGCTGTCCCTCCGCACCGGGACCCGAGATATCCACACCCTTGTGGAGCTTTTCACCCTGGTATCCGAAATCATTTGTGATCGAACCGCAGTTAGGCGCAGGCCATACAAACTCGGAAGTCTTCTTCTCCTCGGCATTTTCAGTCTGAGCAGATTCCTGCGGCTTTGCGTCCGACTCTTTGGAAGATTCGGTTTTGCTTTCCTTTTGAGTATCGGAAGAATCGTTCGTTGTTTTGTCGGATTTTCCGTTTGAGGCTTTTTCTGTGTCTGTATTGCTGTCTTTAGTTTTATCTGCAGCTTTGTCTGTATCAACATCACTGTCTTTAGCTTTATTTTTAGATTCAGTATCGGATTCGGAGCTTTTAGCCTTTGCGGCATTCTCGTTATCGGGGGATACGGTGATAACCTGATTTACAGGCTTCTTTGTTGCCGTAACCTTGATGTGTTCGGCGGAAATCTGATTGCCGTCGATATAAACCGCGCGGTTGGTTGCGATTCCCTCTCCAAGCTGACCCTTTGTGGTGACCTTTTCGTAGTTATTCGACTTGCTTGCGTCAACAACATACTCGGTCTTATATTTTATCTTAACATTCTGCTCCTGCAGAACGATTATCTTATAGCTTAAATCAACGTTGTTTTCAAGTCTGTTTTTAATTTCGGCTGCGTCGACAACAGAACTTTTTGCATAAAGACCAACTTCAAGCACAACGTTGCTGTTGAATTCAACGCTGTCCACCTTGCCAAGATCTTTTATACTCTTTTTCTTTTCACTCAGGATCTCGTTCAGAACACGCTGAGCGTCCTCTTCGTTTTCAACGGCGCCGACAAATGTTCCGTCTGCGAAAACTCCGCAGATCTCGTCTGCAAGCACGTTGTCGTTCGCAATTATAGAGCGGCTAAGCTCCGTTGAAGTCTGGAAATCCGATGTATTATTAACGACAGCGACCTTATACTTAGGCTCGTCCTCGAGAGTATCGAGGCTTTTGTTGATTATCTTGCTGTCAATGAGATTTGTTGCTTCGTCAACAACATCAGCATTCTGAACAATTCCTACCTGCTCGTCATTGTAAGAAATGACAAGACCGAACTGCAAAGAATTCATATATGAAACCGTGCAGACAAGAAGCAGCAGAGCCATAACAGGCATGAAGTTATTGACAAAAGAAGAACGTCTTTCCTGTTTTTTTCTCAAACGTCTTTCCTCTTGTCTGATGTATCTTTCTTCACGGATCTGTTCAATTGATTTGTTATTATCTTCTATATCATAAACCTCCGTTTTATCGGAAGCGAAGTTATCAAGCAGTTCCCGGGTAACCTGAACCTCTTCTTCATTCTCAAAGTATGACATTTAAACAACCCCTATTAATAATTATTACACGCCTGTAAAAATTAACTAATACTATTATAACAAATTGTTACAGAAATGCAACCCTTTTTAATCAAATTTGTAATAATCGTGAAATTTACACAGTTTTGCTATTGATATCTTACGTTTTATTCGGCGTTTTATACATCAATCTAAGCGAATTTTTTGTATTTTCGGCTTTGTTATTGATATTAATAATTAAATATTGTCAAAATGAGCTTCCGATGATATAATTATTTCAAGGAGGGTTTTAATTATGAAAAAAAGCTATTATGCCGAAATGGTTTTAATATCCATCTTTGCAATTCTTATCGGGCTGCTGAATGTTATATTGACATTCATTCGAAAATCGTTTCAGATCTTCACTATTGTAAAAGACGCTGCGACTTCGAATCTTGACTACGGCGAAGTCGGAACATGGGCAAGTATCTTGGTTTCGGTTGGGAATGCTTTTGACATTTTCACCGGCGCCGCAAACATTGTTACCGTACTTCAAATAATCGGGGGAGTGACGGCTATTGTCTTGATTATTTTGCTTAATAATCAAAAAATCAAAGCTAAGTCTGAAAAATTCAAGTTTCTTCCTTTTGCTTTCGGTATTTTGTGCTGCTTTTTCGGGTTCGTTTCATACACATTTTTATTTTTGTCAAAAAGAGCGTTTTTATTGCTAAAAATAATCATGTTTTTTACTACCATAGTTTTGCCCATACTATTTACGGTAACGGCTAACAAATTCAGAAAAGGTGATACTGTTTGAAAATATTAGTTGTCTTGACGGGCGGTACGATCGGAAGCGATGTAAAAAACGGAGTTGCCAATGTTTCGGATAAAGCCCCAAAAATGCTTCTTGATATTTTTTCAAAGCGTGATGATATTATATTCGAAAGCGTTTCTCCGTTTAATTTACTGAGTGAAAACTCCGACTGCGAAACACTTGCTCGGATATCCTCGTTCATGCTGTCGCTTGACTTTGACAATTACGACGGCGTCATATTAACTCACGGCAGCGATACTCTTGCGTACACGTCGGCAATGCTTGGATTTGTACTTTCCTGGGTAAAAATTCCCGTTGTAATAACGGCTGCCGACTATGTTCTGTCATCGCCAAGAAGCAACGGTTTTGATAATTTTAACTCTGCGATCGATTTTATTTTGGATTTTGCAAATGAACTTCATCAAAACACAGGTGTATTTACGATCTGGAAAAACAGGGGAGAGCCTGTCCGGGTTTATATTTCAACTCGTCTTAACGAAGCTGACGGCTATCTTGACAAATTCTCTTCGTGGGGCGGCTCGGCATTCGGAATTATGAAAAACTCCCACTTTATAAGAACAGAATCCGAGATAAACCCAATTTCCACAAAACCCTGCAAGGGTACGGAGTTTTTTAAATTCGAAAATTTAACATTTGACAAAGAAATTCTGCTTCTTCACAGTTATGTCGGGCTTGACTTCGACGCTGTCAGTATAAAAAACAAATCCGCTGTTCTTTTAAAGCTATATCACTCGGCGACCGCCTGTGACGGAAAGGACAAGACTTCGTTTTCAAAATTCGCGCAAAAATGCATTTCCGACTTGACGGACGTTTACATTTGTTCCTCAAAAAACAGTGATTACCGATATCAGTCATCGGAATCAATAAGCAATATCGGGATCATACCTTTGAATAATATAAGCGTGATCTCGGCTTACTGCAAGCTTGTTCTTGCGTATTCTCTAAAAGAGGAGAAACGAAATTTTATTATTTCCGAGAATTTATTCTATGAGCATTTGTAAAAATATTATACTCTAAAACGTTTAAGATTCAGCAATTTTCAAAACGGCTCATTTATAGATATAAAACAAAAACACATCATCTGCAATTCCATTTTACCAATGCCGATGATGTGTTTTTTTATTACCACTCTGAAATACTGTCGCCAAGATATTTTTCGATTCCGTTGGCGATACCCTCACAGATCTTCTCCTGATATGACGGGTCTGACATTTTCAGATCCTCTTCACGGTTAGACATATAACCAACCTCAACGATCGTTACAGGCACCTGACACCAATTTATACCCGACATAGTGTCGGTTTCCCAAACGTACTCCTTTCGGCAGCCCGTGGCGGACGTGAGTTCATCGAGTACATATTCCGACAAGGCTTTGCTTTTTTCAAACAATACTCCGTTATACGGATTATTCGGAGTCTGACAAATAGTCATTGCGCCGTTTACGGAAGTATCCGCAGAACCGTTTGCGTGTATTCTGACAAATGCGTCCGCATAGGAATTGTTTGCAACCGCCGCACGCTCGCTGTTGCTGATATTAACGTCGTGTGACGTTCTGACTTGAATAACTTCATATCCTTTTGCTTCCAAATATTCCTGAAGCTTCAACGAAAGCTCAAGCGTAAGCTCAAACTCAGCCTTTCCGCTCGCTGCTCCCGCTGTGCCGCCGCTTACTTTAATTTTAGTTTCATATGCCCCCGGTCCGACAGGTTCTCTTTCCGTATTTGCGTATCTTTGGTGTCCTGCGTCTATTACCACAAGCTTTTTTTCTCTGTTTTTTCTCATTTCGGCAGCCAAAGCCAAATCAGGCTGTTCGATTTGTAACTCAGGTTCTGCGACAGGGTTTTCGGGTTCAACAGGCTCTTCATCGTTTGCCGGTTTTTCCTCCGGCGGCTCTTCCTGCTGAGGTTCGCTGTTTTCCGTATATATTTCCTGCTGCTGAGAAACAACCGGTGTGCTGCTTGAAACAATTCTTGAAGCCTGACTGTTCTCCGGTATTGTCGATGACAATTCGGTTATTTTTTCGGATTTCGGTTCGGACTGTGATTTGGATTCCTGTTTCGGCTTTTTTTCCGTATCCGATCCGCCATTTTCCCGTTTTGCATTTGTATCGGTATCACTGCCGGCAATGCCTGAAGTATTTTTATTCTCCGATTTTGACGATAACAATTCGGAATCGGTTTCGGTTTTCTCAGGCGGATCATCGGGGGTATTTTTACTTGTCGTTATCAATGATACGGAACTT
>CACYDY010000241.1 GCA_902773245.1 uncultured Ruminococcus sp. | reverse complement strand
GCCATTGCAAGTACGATAGCATCATATCGGTTGTCTGCGAGTTTTTTCAAGCGTGTATCCACATTGCCTCTGATATCGGCGTGAATTACGTTAGGATAAAGCTTTGAAAGCTCCGTTCGTCTTCTTTCGCTCGATGTGCCTGCGGTGAAACAGGTTTGATAATCTATATGAGTCCCCTTGTTGGTTATCAATGCATCTCCGGGGTCGCCTCTTTTCAAAACTCCCGATATTGCAAGACCTTCGGCAAGAGATGTTGGCAAATCTTTTGCGCTGTGTACGGCGATATCAATTGACCCGTCAAGCAGCGCATTTTCAATTTCCGAAACAAACACACCCTTGCCCCCTATTTCTGTCAGAGGTTTGTCGAGAATTTTATCTCCGCTCGTCGTAATGTAAACGATCTCGGTCTGAATATCGGAAAAGCTTCTATTAATCTCGTCTATTACCATTTTAGTCTGCGCAATGGCAAGCTTGCTTTTTCTTGTGCCTATTTTGATCTTCATCTATATTCCCCTATTATTTCCGTTATCGTTTCCGAAGTGACATTGTCGCTGTCTTTTAATAACAATGTAAGTATTTTTTCAAATGCGAGCTTTCTGTTTTCCTCATCATTTATCTCGCTCTTTATCCTATTTCGAACGCCCGACAAGATCCCGACGATCCTATCGGTTCGATCATCAAGACTTCTCTCAATGCTTTGGCGAAGATAACGAGCGAAGATCGGACTTTTTCCTTCGGTCGAAACGGCAGCGGTGACGTTTTCACGCTTGACTATTGCCGGAAAAATAAAGCTGCATTTCTCTTTGTCATCTACAGTATTTACCGGTATTCCTTTATCGCTGCACATTCGGAATATCCGCTCGTTCAATGAACTGTTGTCGGTAGCTGTAATAACTAAAAAAGCGCCGTCAATATCGCTGTCTTTAAACTCTCGTCTTACAATACCGATCCCGGGAAGTTTTGATATCTCATCGCAAATTATCGGAGAAATAACGGTAATTTGCGGTTCAAACAAAACAAGCTTTTCTATTTTTCGCAGAGCCACCGTCCCGCCCCCTACGACAATACATTTTCTGTTTTTGATATCTATGAAGAACGGAAAATAGCTCATTTATATCCTCCTAACAGCTTCGCAGCACACTCAGAAACTCCGAAAATGCAGATGCGGACGCCTGCGCTTTCATTTTATATATAAGCTTATCGAGCGAACAATATTCCGTTTGCTTGATAACGTCTTCAAAATACGGAAGGAAATCATGAAACTGAATATCTTTGCGAAGGGAATCAAGTTCCTCCGAGATGATCTGCTCCGCTTCGTCAATACTTTCAAGCTTTAAATAATTGTTTTCTTTTGCAAGCGTTTCAAAATAATCAATATTCATTAGCTTAACACCGTTTAAAGAAGCTGCCGAACCGTCAATATCCGGAGGAACAGCAAGATCTATAAAAAGTCTTTGGCGTGAATCTTTCAAGTTTTTCTGCAGATCGCAGGCCGTTACGGTATAATGAGGGCTTGACGTAGCGCTGATTATACAATCGGAGTCAGCGATATAATTATATCTTTCATTGTAGTCAACTATACTTACTCCCAATTCTTCAAGCTCTTTCTTTTTTGCCATGTTTCGGCGAAGCGTAGCCTTTACGGTAACGTTTTTGAAAGACAGCAGATTTTTCAGTGTACTCATTCCGATCTTTCCGCTTGCCCCTATAACAAGCACCGAAACATGATCCGAGATCTTCGCAGCCTCATTTGCCGCAAGCGTTGCTGCCGATACAGAGGTTTTTGACATCAGTGTTTCGGTTTTTATCCGCTTGGCACAAGCAACGGCTGCCTGAAAAACAACGTTGGTTTCATAGCCGACTGCGTTTTCTTCTTTAGCAATCGAATACGCTGTTTTCGTCTGACCGAGGATCTCGTCTTCTCCGACGATCATTGAATCAATTCCGCACGCCACCCTGAACAGATGCTTGACCGCTTTGTCACCGCAGTAAACCATTACATATTTTAAAAGAAACGACGGTGTAAGTCCTGTATGTCGGGCAAGGGCATCTATAATATCATCATTTCGATCGTCGGTATAATAGATCTCCGTTCTGTTGCAGGTGCTGAGGACTACACATTCCCGGGAGATGTCCGCTTTATTTATGTATCTTATCAGTTGTCTGCATTCTTCCTTTGAAAGACTCAAGCTTTTACGAACGGAAACATCTGCCTTTTTATGACTTATACTTATACAATTCACGGTTATCTCACCTGCTTCCACGTAATTCTTACTATTGGTATAGGTATTATAGTCTTTATTTTTCGATTTGTCAATAATAAATTCCAAATTATTTCTTTACTGATATGGGAATAAGTTTAAAAAATTTTCCTATTTACAAATTATGTCAAACCGGCGTATAATATAGCCACACCAATTTACTACAAAACCTATCTGTTTTTTAGGTATTAAAGAAAGGAAAGATTATTCATGAAACTTGAAAGATTACTAACTCTCGCTTTGGCGGCAAGTCTGACACTTTTTGCTCTTTCGGGCTGCGGAGAAACGTCCGATCAAGGTTCAGCCGTGAATCAGAACTCATCTGTCAGCGCAGACACAGCGACTCAGGATCAGGCGTCTTCCGGCGCACAGCTCAGAATAGCTGCTCAGCCATATCCTCTTTACACACCTATTTACGTTGCGTATGAAAAAGGATATTTACAAGAGGAATTTGACGCTGTCGGCGCAGCGTATACTTGGCAGGAATTCAAATCCGGACCTCTCGTAAACGAAGCTGTAGCCGCAGGTGAAGCCGATCTCGGATTTATGGCCGATCTTCCCGCAATTATTGCAAAGTCGTCCGGTCAGCCAATTGAGATCGTTTCAAATGTTGCTTACGGCGAAAAGGGTCTTGCTGTTCTGGTTAAGGCGGACTCCGACATCTCAAGCGTTGCAGAGCTTAAGGGCAGGAAGGTCGCTTATGCAACGGGTTCATACGCACAGCATTTGCTTGCGGTTTTGCTCGACAAAGAAGGTCTGAAGCTTGATGACGTTGAATCTATAAACCTGGGAGCAGGTGATCAGCCTGCGGCGCTTGCATCGGGAGAGGTTGACGCTATAGTTATATGGGAACAGTATATTTCTCAGCTTACAAGCGACGGTACCGCTAAGGTTCTTGCTGACGGCACAGGCGTTAAAAGAGGAAACATGATCACATATATTCTCTCTGATTATGCAGATCAGAATCCCGATGTTGTCAAGGCATGGATCCGTGCGCTCAACAGAGGCAACGAACTGCTTGAGAACGATCCCGACGCAGCAGCCGAGGCAGTTGCGGAGGATTTCGGAGTAACTACAGAACTTATGAGAAAAATCATTGATAACTTCACATATTCAACAGAGCTTACCGATGAGGATATTGAAGAGATCACAGCCGTCAAGGACTTCTCTCTTGATGCGGGTATTATCTCGGAAGATGTTGATATTTCCACATTTATCAATACAGAGTATCTCGACAATTTAGACAAATAATTACCTTTCAGGGGAGCATGACCGCCGTGCTCCCCATTATCACAAAGGAGAGCATCATGGAAACAAATAAAAAGAAAGGCTTTGGGGATCGGCTTTTATACATCACCTTGCCTATAATAGTCTTTGGTATTTGGGAGGGTTTCGCTTTGGCCGAAAAGCTGAAGCCTTACGCACTGCCAAAACCCGTTAAGATCATTGAAACGACTGTCGAATACATTAAAAACGGCCAGCTTTTTACCAATATAAGCGTCAGCGTTTTGCTTGTTCTTGAAGGATTCTTCCTGGCATTTATCGTTGCATTCGCTGTGGGTATCGGGGTGACGATATTTCCCAAGTTCGACACGTTTACCGATCTTGTCATTCAGATTTTAAAGCCTATTCCCCCGATAGCCTGGATCCCGCTGGCTATTCTCTGGTTCGGGATCGGGCAGGACTCAAAAATTTTTATCATCTTTATTGGCGCAGTATTCCCGATTTTTCTCAATACTGCCGACGGTGTGCGAACAATTGATAAGAAGTATTTTGAACTTGCCAAGGTATATGAAACTCCCAAAAAACAGCTTGTGACAAAAATAATTATTCCGGGGGCGCTGCCTTCCATCTTAACGGGAGTTCGTCTTGGGCTTGGAAATGCTTGGGTGTCGGTGGTGGCGGCAGAAATGATCGGCGCTACCAAAGGAGTCGGATATATGCTGTCAAACGGAAGAAGTCTTTCACGCCCCGATATTGTAATTTTAGGTATGCTGCTTGTCGGCATTTTCGGAAAGCTTATGGACGATTTTGTGAGAATTCTGCGAAAGAAAATTATCAAATGGAATTAAGGCGGTAACAATATGGGAAACATCGTTGAGATAGATCATCTGACAAAAATATTCGATGACGGAGGAAAAAAAGTAAAGGCTCTTGACGACATCAACCTTGAAATAAAAGAAGGCAGCTTTACATCAATAATAGGCGGAAGCGGCTGCGGAAAGAGTACGATGCTTCGAATTATCGGAGGACTTGAAACAGAATATGACGGCGAAGTAATTACAAACGGTGAAAAAGTGAGCGGCCCGTCACGAAAAACAGGCTTTATTTTTCAGGATCACAGACTGCTCCCTTGGCTGACGGTCAAAGAAAATATCAGATTCAGCCTTCCGAAAGAGGAAAAGAAAAACGACGAAATTATCAAAGAGCATCTGAGTCTTGTCGGTCTTTCCGATTTTGAAAACGCTTATCCAAAGCAGCTTTCGGGAGGTATGGCTCAGCGTGTTGCAATAGCCCGCGCGCTTGCAAACAAACCAAAGATACTTCTTCTTGATGAGCCGTTCGGCGCTCTCGATGCCATTACAAAAGTCACACTTCAAGAGGAACTTCTGAAGATCTGGCAAAAGGAAAGCATTACGATGATCATAGTTACTCACGACATTGACGAAGCTGTATACCTTGGTCAGAAGGTAGTCGTCATGACGCCAAGGCCCGGCAGGATCAAAAAAATATATGATGTGAATGCAGGAACAATGCGGGTTCGCACCGGAGAACCGTTCACTGCGGCACGAGATAAAATATACAGGGAATTTTTCAAGGAAGCCGAGCTTCCGTTTACCTATAACATCTGACAAGGAGAGTTATTATTATGTC
>CACYDY010000240.1 GCA_902773245.1 uncultured Ruminococcus sp. | reverse complement strand
TTTTACCTCCGATTATGCACCACCTACACATTCGAAAATTGAAACATTACAATTAATCATCATTATCTTACTGATAAGACTTAACTTGCGAACGGATCTTTGATGTTCCTTTTCATTTAAGTATTCTCTATCACTCATTTTAATCACTCCAGTATTTAGTTTACCATCAAAAAAAAGCCCATACAATTGTATGAGCTGCAAGTCAATCAATGTTACTTTTCCAAAGATAAGATGAATTTCTGTCTCATTCATCACTTTTCTTCTTTATATCGAATATGTCGAATACATTTTCCTTTTTTTGATCAAGTTTATTAAAAAACTCTTCTCCCTCTGTTTCAACATTTTCTATCTTTTGAGTTGCTTTCGATAATGCATCACTTATATCTGCTTTATCCACCAGATTAATATCACCATATTTTTGCTGCAAATTTTTAAGCATCTCTATACAGCGGAGCCTGACGCTGCTCATGTCAACAGCCGTGTCTTTTAACGTATCTGTAAAAATCTCTGATAAAATTTGTTTTTCACCAAAATAATCTCCCCTGTTATTTGCGTTTTCCGCAAAAAGCATTTTGATTTTCATCTTCAATGTATCTGACAAATTCGGAATATATTGATCACAGGTTTTCAGCAGTTTTTCGAGCGTTTTCTTCTGCCCTTCATAGTCCTCGGTAAGTTTATATAATTCGCTTAAATCAAACAAGGATTCAGAATAAGAACTAATGGATTGCACCTCATCCGAAAGGCCTACTACTTTTTCCATCAGTTCAATCTTCTTTTCATATAATTCAATAGCCTTTTTGTAATCCGCATCAACACCATCTCCTGTTGCATACATTATCGCAAGTAAACTGATCGCATCCGGATTACCTGCCAAACTTGCCTGCGTAATAAGCTCCTTGGCCTTGTCATGGTCCACCTCTACATCAATGCCCCACAAGTAGGCAGCCCCTATATAAAATAAATGCTCTGCGCTGTTTTTCGTGCATAGCGGAATATCGGATAATGCTGTGGTGAGTGCCTCTTCCAATTGCTTCGCATCATTAGGGTCGATTAACTCCGGAAAGTTTTCATAGTATTTCTCTAACTCTTCACGGTCTGTCTCCACCATCTCGAAAGGAACAATTCTCTTATTTAGCTTTAATGCTTCAGGGTACTCTATATTCATAACATAGTTTTCTTCCAAAACAAGATTTGGTGTTACCGTTAACGCAAAAAGATTACAGGTATCTAAGACTTGCAAGATCGAATTATTGAAATTCTCTCCCGGCACAAGGTATTCATCGTACCAGACTGCCACGTCACGGCACGTATCTATCCGGTGAATGAGATGGCTCAATTGATTGGCATATTTACGGTCTTTTTTTCGATAACTCAAAAAAATATAAGCATCAAACTCAGCACGGACTTTTCCCACAACATCATCACTGACAAGTACCGATGTCAAAAATTTCTTCAACTGGTCTTCGTAAGAAATAGAACTGTCAGTAACAGTATTTTTATCCAGATACTGTACTTTCCCAAATTGTTCATTATACTTTTCAACATCGATTGGTTCCTGAATCAACGGCAAGATAGGAATATGAATTTGTTTAGCATGGTCTAAAAACGGCGTAAGATTTTTTTCCGAATTCGAAAGAAGATTATTCGTTACCGCGAACACAAAAAGCTGCATTTCAGCTAAGTCTGAAAGTATCTCATCAATATCATATTCTTCATATGGATTTAGATAATACACGACACAATCGGACACCGAGAATAAATCTCCGAAGATATTATCACTGTATTTTAAGAAATCCTCTGAAGGACATACTAAAAATACCGGTGGCTTACCGAATGGAGGAGCGTGCAGTTTTGTTCTATATAATATGTTATTCATAAAAAACCTCCGGAATCTGTTATTTATATTTTATCATCATTTCGCTGCATTAAAAAAGCCCATACAATTGTATGAGCTTGTGCGTAAAACAAGATTTGAGAGAATTAACGTTTGCTGAACTGTGGAGCGCGACGTGCACCTTTGAGACCGTATTTCTTACGTTCTTTACCACGAGGGTCACGTGTAACAAATCCTGCA
>CACYDY010000239.1 GCA_902773245.1 uncultured Ruminococcus sp. | reverse complement strand
CCCAAAAATTGCGATACCCGACTCTTGTTGTCAAAAAGTTAATACCAAAATATATGCGTCAAATGATATTAAAAAAAATCAGGAGGAACTTTCAGCTCATGCCTTTAAATCGAAATAATTACTTAATGGAATTTTCGTAATCTTCGATCATACGCTTTACCATCTGACCGCCGACAGAACCTGCCTGTCTTGCAGTGATGTCGCCGTTGTAGCCTTCCTTAAGGTCAACGCCTACTTCGTTTGCGCACTCCATTTTGAACTTATCCATAGCCTCTCTCGCCTCAGGAATATTAAGCTTGTTGTTATTCTTAGATGACATAATAATAATCTCCTTTTCATATTAATATAATAAATGTATCCTGAAACAAAGGTAAAAAGCATTCCCTTTCGGATACATTTTTGATATATCCGAAAGGCTTCCCGTGTATGTGGCATTTCGGATAATCTTTATGCGGAGAACTTTTTCTGCCGCAATAATATTGTATGACTATTTAAGATTATTATTTGTAGTAATATTTAGCAATTTTTTTGACAGTATGGGAAGATTCACTCTGCTTTTGAATATTGTTTTGTATTACAATGATAATATTAAACAGATAAATCCGAAAATGCAGCCGCCGAAATCAAGAATGACATCGGTGACTTGGGAATTTCGTCCGTCGGAAAAGTATTGAATAAACTCGTCCAGCACAGGAACTGCCAATAAAAAGAACATGATCTTAAAATATTGATTTTTGAGTCCGGAGTAAGCATGAACCGTCTTTGAAAGAAAAAATCCGAAAACAGAGAATTCAACGAAATGAGCAAGCTTTCTGATACTGCCCTCGTCGAATAAATTCGGCAAATGCAGAAAACTCAATATGTTATCAAACACAGTAAAAAAGCTGTCGCTTTCGATTTGAGATTCATCGCCCGGCATAGCGGAATGGATAAAAATAAAAGCAGTCATTGCTATGGTCGCAGTCAGTAAAAGTCGCTTTTTCATATTAAACATAATCCTTTCCCCGCAGCATTTGCAAAATGAAAATTCTGACAAAATAATGATAAATTATAAAATAAGTATTGTCAATAGATTTAAGTTAAGTTATAATGAATTAGTACGTAAGTTTTAAATGGAGGCTGAAATTTTGGAAAATATTATTCATGCTATAATTGACGCATTGGGTGGGATACCGTCGGAATTGATAGTTTTTATAATTTCGCTGTGTCCAATATTGGAGCTTCGAGGCGGGCTGCTTGCGGCAAGCTTTCTGCACATCGAAATGTGGAGAGCTATTCCTATTTGCATTGTCGGTAATATTTTGCCGATACCGTTCATTTTGCTTTTTATTGAAAAAATTTTTGAAGCTCTGAAAAACACCAAGCTTGTAAAAATGATCAACAAATTGGAAGAGAAAGCCGAAAAGGGAGCAGAGCAGATCATGAAGCACAAAAAATGGGGTTTGCTTTTGTTTGTTGGAATACCGCTTCCGGGAACGGGGGCTTGGACGGGTTCTCTTGTTGCAGCGCTGTTCCATTTTAAGCTGAAAGATGCCTGTTTGGCTATTCTGGGCGGAATTGTTCTCGCTACAATAATTATGACGGGTATTTCTTATGGCATTCCATATCTTGTTTCATTGTTTTGATAATAAGGCGGTTGGTTGATAATGGATAAAACATTTTTGCAGTACGATGTTATAATAGTCGGCGGCGGCGCAGCAGGACTCGTTGCCGCCGTTTGCTGTGCAAAAAAGCTGTTCGGAAATATCAGGGTTGCCGTTGTTGAAAAGGAATTTAAGCTTGGAAAGAAGCTTCTCGCTACCGGCAACGGCAAGTGCAACATGACAAACCATGCGATGTCGGCGGAGTATTATAACCTTTCATCAAGAGATTTTATATCAAAAATACTGTCAAAGTACAGTACCGACAAAATTGAAGCTTTCTGGAAAAGTATAGGTTTGATAACAAAAAGAGATGCGCAGGGGAGAGTTTACCCGTATTCGGGACAGGCTTCGTCCGTTCTTGAAACTCTGCTGCTGAATCTGAATACTTTTGGCGTAGACGTTTTCTGCGAAACGGAGATCACGGAAATTCGCCGATTTAATAAACAATACAGACTTTTTTCCAAAAAACGGAATTTTGCTGCTGAAAAGGTTGTTTTGGCGTCGGGAGGCATGGTTCAGCCTAATTTGGGAAGCGGCGGCGCAAGCTATAAATTTGCAGAGGATCTGAATTTAAAATGCACAAAGCTTTTTCCGAGTCTTGCGCCTGTGATTTGCAGCGACAGCGATTTAAAAATAGCAAAGGGAGTCCGAACAGCTGCCGATGTTTCGCTGAAAGCTGACGGAAAGACTGTTAAAACGGAAATCGGTGAGCTTCAGATCAATGAAAAGAATGTTTCGGGAATTTGTGTTTTTCAGCTTTCGAGAATGGTCAACGAGTATTTTTCACTTGGAACGGTTTGCGGTAGGAAATGCGCAAAAATAGTAATTTCAGCCGACTTTATGCCTGAGTTTTCTTTTGAGGAGATACAAAGGCTTCTTGAAGAAAAACGCAGGAGATTTCCAAATTCTTTGAGCAGTGATTTGTTTACGGGAATTATCAACGGCAAACTGGGGAGCTACTTGCTGAAAAAGCTGGGAATAGACAGTTGTCGAGAGCTTTGTAAATTAACGGACGATAATATATATAGTTTGACATCAAGACTTAAATCGACCGAATTTATACCGTCGGCGCCGTCCGGAATAAACACAGCTCAGGTCACGGCAGGCGGAATAGAAATTTCGGAAATTGACAAAAATATGGAAAGCATTAAAAACAAAAATTTATACATAGTCGGTGAGGCGTTGGACGTTGACGGTGTCTGCGGCGGATATAATCTTCACTGGGCTTTTGCGAGCGGTATCACAGCAGGTAATCACGCAGCGAATTTGTATATGAAAAGAGGCGGCAAAAATGATAAGAGTAAGTGACCTCAAGCTTCCGCTTGATTATGACGCTGAAAAGCTGAAGAAGCTTTCTGCAAAACAGCTTGGAGTAAGTGAAGATAAAATAAAAAACGTCAGACTTTTCAGAAGAAGCGTCGACGCTCGCCGCAAGGATAATATCACGTTTACGGCAACTGTTGACGTTGAATTGAAGATAGACGAGAACTCGGTTTTAAGACGCTGTAAATCAAACAAAGCCTGCATACCCGAAGAGTATGCATACGAACTGCCGAAGGGAAAAAAGCTTGACAAAAGACCTGTGGTAGTCGGCGCAGGTCCGGCAGGCTTGTTCTG
>CACYDY010000238.1 GCA_902773245.1 uncultured Ruminococcus sp. | reverse complement strand
GTCAAGCGTATCAAGGGTATCAAAAGACCGGCTTTTTCGCCGATACTGCCGAAGTCTGAGGGGATGTTCATGCTCATTGACGGCGGAGCGAATGCGGAGTGTAAGTCTGATATGCTCGTACAGTTTGCGATAATGGGCTCGGTTTATCTAAAAGAGGTTATGGGAGTGGAAAATCCGAGAGTCGGACTTGCGAATGTCGGAACGGAAGATCACAAGGGTGATTCGCTGCGGCTTGAAACCTTTGCGCTTTTGAAGAAAGCTCCTGTCAATTTTATCGGCAACATCGAAGGCAGGGATATCCCCATGGACGGCTGCGATGTTTTGGTGACGGACGGATTTACGGGCAATTTGATATTAAAAATGTATGAGGGCGTTGCGATTGCGCTTATGTCGAAGTTTAAAAATGTTTTTACCAAAAATCTGAAAAACAAGCTTGCGGCGGCTATGGTTATGAGTGATTTCAAGCAGCTTAAACACGAAATGGATACCGATATTTACGGAGGCGCTCCTATACTGGGGGCTGCGAAGCCTGTTTTCAAGGTTCACGGAAATGCTACGGCAAAAACTATGAAATATGCCATTGATCTCACGATGAGCTATGTCAGAACGGACGTTATCAGAAAAATTGAAAATTTCGCAGCCAATTTGGAAAAAGAGGTGTGATAATATGCACAATCCCGAGAGTATCAATTACAAGGAGCTTCAAAAAAGCTTGCGTTATGAATTTAAAAATAAAGAGCTTATTACAACTGCGCTCACGCACTCGTCATATGCCAACGAGATAAAGGGGATCCGGTACAACGAAAGACTTGAATTTTTGGGTGACAGCGTTTTGAGTATTGTTGTTTCGGATTATATTTATTTGAATTGTCCCGAGCTTCCCGAGGGTAAGCTTACTAAGCTGAGAGCGTCGCTTGTGTGTGAGAAATCTCTTTATGCTTATGCAAAGCAGATCGAACTCGGCAAGTTTATAAGACTGTCAAAGGGCGAAAGACGAACGGGCGGCGACGACAGACCGTCTATTTTGTCCGATGCGTTCGAAGCGGTTATTGCGGCGATCTATCTTGACGGAGGAATAAAGCCGGCGAGAGATTTTATTTTAAGGTTCGTAATTCCCGATATAAAAAGCTCGAAGCCCAAGAAATTCAAGGATTACAAAACAGCTTTGCAGGAGATCATTCAGAAAAATCCCGAGGAGCGTTTGACTTATGTTCTTGTCAAGGAAACGGGACCCGACCATGACAAGCATTTTGTCGTTGAGGTTCATCTGAACAGCAATGTCATCGGCAAGGGCGGCGGCAGAAGCAAAAAAGAAGCCGAACAGCAGGCTGCCAGAGAAGCTCTCGAGCTTATGGGTTATTGATATGAAGCATGGTAATATTTCGGTATTTGTGCCGCATAACGGCTGCCCTCATCAATGTTCGTTCTGTGATCAGAGAAGCATAACGGGAGTGAGGTATCAGCCGAGTGAAAAAGACGTTGACGAAGCTGTTGAAAAGGCGCTTGGTTCGGCGAAAAATTATGATTTTGAAATAGCATTCTTCGGCGGCAGCTTTACGGCAATTGACAGAAGCTATATGGAACGCCTGCTCAGAGCCGCTTACAAATACGTGGAAAACAATACTGTCCGCGGAATAAGATTATCGACACGTCCCGATGCGATAGACAGCGATGTCTTGGAAACGCTGAAAAAATACGGAGTTACTTCCATCGAACTTGGAGCGCAAAGCATGAGCGATGAGGTTCTCGAAGCCAACCGCAGGGGACACACTGCCGGGGACGTGAAAAATGCGTCTGTTCTTATAAAAAGCTTCGGCTTTTCTCTCGGACTGCAAATGATGACAGGTCTTTACGGAAGTGACTTTGAAAAAGACGTTTTTACCGCAAAGGAAATTATAAAGCTTAAACCCGATACAGTCAGAATATATCCCACCGTTACAATAGAAAACACCCGTTTGGCGCAGCTGTACAGGTCGGGAGAATACAAACCCTGCGGTTTAAACGAGTCGGTTAATCTGTGTGCTTTGTTACTGAAAATGTTTTTGGAAAATAACATAGAGGTTATCCGACTCGGACTCCATTACAGCGAGGAGCTTGAAAGACAAATGCTGTTTAATAATTATCACCCGGCATTCAGAGAGCTGTGCGAAAGCAAAATAATGCTTGATGAATTTTTGCGGTGCGTTGATACAGGCGGCATAAAAAAGGGGAGTACGGCAGAGGTTTTTGTTAATCCGAGAAGTGTTTCGAAAGTTGTGGGTCAGAATCGTGAGAATATCAAGAAAATCAATGAGCTGGGTTTTGATGTCAGAATAAGACAGGATAAAAGCAAAGCCCCTTACGAGATCGGGGTTTTGGGTGACGTGAATGCAGAAAAATAGAACTGACTTCTTGGGTCAGCCGGAAAATATCTTATAGTAGACTACATAATTCTTGACCTAATTCATAGTTTTGAAAACGCTATTTACAACTTAAGGTTTTGTTCCTGTCGACCCAAGACCTTGGTTCTATTTAACATTTATTGACGTCACCGATACCCCCAACCCCCTTTTCCTTGAGGGAAAGGGGGCTAAAGGGTGGCGGGCGAAGCCCGCCACCTATCGGGGACTCACGCCCCGAACACTGCATACATTCACTCTACTCTTAAGTTATGAATAGTGGTTTTGAAAGTCGAAATACATTCACGATAATTTAACAACAACTACGCTCGTATTTGAGCTAAGGAACTGTTCATCAATAACTTCTCATTTCTGCTTGTCTAATTTGCCCTGAACTGCGTTAAATTTTCTTGAAATACGCCCGAAGGAAGTGCCCTTGGGGTACGTCAGTATTCCTGCG
>CACYDY010000237.1 GCA_902773245.1 uncultured Ruminococcus sp. | reverse complement strand
TAGTATTACACAAAATTCTTCCGTACAAAAAGCCGTTTCCAAAGCGATTCGCACCACTCAAAAAACGGCTTACGTTTTTATTAATTACAATTATTCGTCAACATTTTCCTTATAGGTAACTCTTCTGATATCTGCGCCGATCGAGGAAAGCTTTTCAATGATCTTTTCATATCCTCTCTCGATATATCGGATATCCGAGATCTCCGTTGTTCCGTATGCCGCAAGCGCTGCGATCACCATTGCCGCTCCCGCTCTCAGATCAAGCGCATGAACCTTTGCGCCGCAGAGATCCTGTTTTCCGTAAATATGGGCAATGTTTCCGTTTTCGATTATATCTGCGCCCATTTTTCTAAGCTGAGGTATATACGAAAATCTGCTTTCCCAAACGCACTCCATGACACGGCTTCTCCCGTGAGCCGTCGACAGAAGCGCAACAAACTGCGGCTGCATATCCGTCGGAAATCCCGGGTGCGGCATTGTCTTGACGTTGCAGCTTTTCAGCTCGTCCTCTCGGATTACCCTCACTGCTTCGTCGTATTCTTCAACGATAGTTCCCGTATCACGCAGCTTTGCCGTGATAGAGTCCAGATGCTCGGGAATAACGTCCTTGATAAGAACGTTTCCGCCTGCTGCGGCAACTGCCGCCATGTATGTTCCGGCTTCGATCTGATCGGGAATTATAGAATATGTACAAGAGTGAAGCCTTTCGACTCCTCGTATTTTTATAACGTCTGTTCCTGCGCCCTTGATGTTCGCCCCCATAGAATTGAGAAAGTTCGCCAGGTCGACTATATGAGGTTCTTTAGCGGCTCTGTCAATGACAGTTTTTCCGGGAACCTTTACTGCGGCAAGCATGGCATTCATCGTTGCTCCGACAGACACAACGTCAAAATAGATCTGTCTGCCCTCAAGCTTGTCGGACATAAGCTCAATATGCGTCGGAAGAATATTACACGCAGCGCCAAGCGTTTCAAACGCTTTCAGGTGCAGATTTATGGGCCGTTCGCAGAAGCTGCAGCCGCCCGGAAACGGCACAAGCGCTTTTCCGAATTTACCCAGAAGCGCGCCCAGCAAATAGTAGGACGCTCTCATATCACCCACAAGCTTGTCACAAGTGACCTTGTGGCTTGTGATTCCGGTCGGGTCGATTCTGACCCTGGACTCGTCGCCGTCAATAAACGTGACCTCGGCTCCCATATGCTTCAAAATAGAAAGAATAACCGAAACATCTTTTATCTTTGGCAAATTTTCTATAACACACGGCTCGTCTGCAAGCACTACCGCCGGGATTATCGCAACAGCGGCATTTTTTGCGCCGCTCACGGAAATCTCGCCGTAAAGCTTATTTCTGCCGTTAATAACAAACTTATCCACTAAGGCTCTCTCCAATCAGGATTTTTTCCAGCGCAGCGCCGCCCTCAAAACACAGCGCTGCAGCAACACGCAACTGCCCATACCCCAAGCAGTTTTATTCGGCAACAAAGCTCCTGTCCTGAGGAACTGTTCATCAATAACATTTCAATTTATTTCTTCACAGTTCCCAACTAACCTCCCAAACTCAAACCAAATTCTTTCAAAAAACATCAAATATGTACTATCCTTGGGGAGCTTTTTTCAATTCACAAACACAATTATATAATCTAATCATAATACAAAACGCCAAAAATGTCAATATTATTTCAAGAAGTTACAAAAATATGTCATAACACACAACTTTATTCGATCGGCGGTTCATGAAATTCAGCTATATCCATACCACGCTCATACATTTCGAGCTTTTGGTCATCGTATTTGTTTAAGCTGCGGATCCCCGACAGCATTTCGAGATGATGACGCAGCTCATGAGCAAACGTGTGGCGAAGCTTTTCGTAAAAACGGTCATTGTCAAGATAGCCGTAAGCCGCATTGAACGAACCGTAATAGATCACAATACATCTTCCCGTGAGATCGTTGTGATACTCCCCCATTATCAGCAGCGGTCTTCCGACCTGACTTTTGGGGTGAAGCCTGACATTTTCGGACAGAATAACTCCGCCGCTAAGCTCCCTCAAAAGCTCGGCGGGGGTGTCGTCTATAATTTTTTCAAGCATTGACTGCACTTCGTGATATGTTTTCATTTTTAATAATTATTATCAATCCAAAAAATCCTTCAGCTTTTTGCTTCTGCTGGGGTGTCTGAGCTTGCGAAGCGCCTTTGCCTCGATCTGTCTGATACGCTCCCGTGTGACCTTGAACTCTCTTCCGACCTCTTCAAGAGTTCTCGAACGTCCGTCCTCAAGACCGAAACGAAGTCTTAAAACCTTCTCCTCACGGGGAGTCAGCGTGTCAAGAACCTCGCTGAGCTGCTCTTTAAGAAGAGTATGACTCGCTGCGTCAGCCGGGGCGGGAGCGTCGTCATCGGGGATAAAATCGCCCAGGTGAGAATCCTCTTCCTCGCCGATCGGAGTTTCAAGCGAAACAGGCTCCTGGGCAACTCTCATTATTTCACGAACCTTGTCAACGGGCATATCGATGACCTCTGCGATCTCCTCGGCGGACGGCTCGTGACCGTTTGTGTGAAGAAGCTGACTGGAAACCTTCTTGACCTTGTTGATAGTTTCGACCATGTGAACAGGTATTCTGATGGTTCTCGCCTGATCTGCGATAGCCCTGGTGATGGCCTGTCTTATCCACCAGGTCGCATAGGTCGAGAACTTAAAGCCCTTTGTGTAATCAAACTTTTCGACTGCCTTTATAAGACCGAGATTACCCTCCTGAATGAGATCGAGGAACTGCATTCCTCTGCCCAGATATCTTTTTGCAATGCTGACAACAAGTCTGAGGTTCGCCTCGGAAAGACGCTTTTTTGCAGCGCTGTCGCCTTCTTTTATTCTTATCGCCAAGTCGATCTCTTCCTCTGACGTCAAAAGCGGCACTCTGCCGATCTCCTTGAGATACACCTTGACAGGGTCGTCAATGGTAACAGAACCGTCGCCCGAGTCGGAAAGCGTTTCGCCCTGAGCGGCAAGCTCTCTTTCAAGATTATCGAGCTGACTGTCATCAAAGTCCTCTATGACCTCAATTCCTGCGGCTTCAAGAGCGTCGTAAAATTTCTCGAGCTGTTCGGGGTCGAAGTCGATCTCGCCCATTGCGTCAAGGATCTCTTTTGTGCTGAGATTTCCTTTTACCTTACCCTTTTCTCCAAGCTCTCTCAAAATACTTCTTTTATCGGGTGTTTGTGCAGCCATACGCATTTCCTTTCTTACTTAACGGGTTTACTTCTCATGGTTTCTGACGATCGTCAAAAGTGAACCATACTGTTTCCCGCCGAACAGTTTCTCAGGGACAGTCGGACAAAAAACAGTATCAGCGCTTTTTATTTTTTTGTTCTTTCAATTCTTTCATATACGCCTGAATATCCTCGGGGGACTGCATTGCGATCTCCTCGGCGGAGCGTTTGCTTCCCTCGTCAAGTATTATGTTTACATAGTCATTGCAAGCGTCCAAAGAATTGCTTTCGGATATATTATTGGCAAGCATAGCTGCGATTTTTGCGTCGCCGTCATCTCCAAGCTCGCTTGAAAGATCGGTGACCGTACAGCTTTTGCCGCTTATTATTCTTTGTATTAATATGTCGTAAACTTGTCTGTTGAACTCGGTGACCATTTTTTCGGGCGGAAGCTTTTCTTTGACCTTTCTCACCATATCGGGATTGAGGATCAGATACGAGATCAGCGCCTCCTCGGCTCTGACAGCCCGAACCTTCTTTTTTTCTCCGAAATTCAGCCTTGCGTCCTCGCCGGAAAGCTGCTGTCGGATACGTTTAAATTCGGCTTCGTCCTGACGTTTGTAACGTCTTCTCAGGTTTTTTGAAACCTCATTTTCAAAAAGCTTCCTGTCGACACCTGTTTCCATACACAGTGTGCCGATATAGACCGAGCGTTCGATCGCATTGTCAACGCCGGAAAGCAGTTTTGCCGCATCCGTCATAAATTTCACTCTGCCGTCGGGGGTTTGAATATTATAACTGCGGCGAAGCTTTGATATTCTGTACTCCAGATCGTTACCCGTGGCTTCAAGAAGCTGTTTGAATTTGATGTAGCCGTTATCACCGTGATGTTTAATAAATTCATCGGGATCTTTACCGTCGGGAACGGTCAGGACTCTTATGTCCAGCCCTTCCTTACGCAGTATGTCGATCGCTCTTGAAGTAGCTTTTTGTCCTGCTTCGTCTGCGTCATAGCAGATGACGACAGTGTTTGTGTAGCGTTTCAGAATAACCGCCTGTTCCTGTGTGAGCGCCGTTCCGAGCGTTGCTACCGCAAAATCGAAGCCTGCCTGGTGGAGCGCTATGACGTCCATATAACCCTCACAGAGAATAAGCTTGTCTGATTTGGAGTTTTTCGCTCTGTTGAGAGCAAAAAGATTTCCGCTTTTTTTGAAAACGGGCGTGTCGGAGGTGTTCAGGTATTTGGGCTTTTCGTCGGTCATAATTCGTCCGCCGAAAGCCACAACGTTTCCCCGAACGTCAATGATGGGAAACATCACTCTGTTTCTGAAACGGTCTATCAGTCCGCCGTTTTTATTTCTTGATGATAAATTCGCCTGAATAAGCTCCGACTGTTTGAATCCCTTTTCAAGCAGATGATCCGTCAGCGCAGACCAGCTGTCGGGGGCAAATCCAAGACCGAACATTTTTATGGTTTTGTCGGCAAGTCTTCTCGAATGCAAATATTCAAGACCCTTTTTCCCTGCCGGAACACTCAGTTGGGAGTAAAAGAATCTCGCCGCCTCACGATTCGCCTCGAAGATGCGCACTCTCAGCTTCTGCATTGAGTCATCATAGGAATTTTCGGGCATCTGCATTCCCGCTTTTTGCGCAAGAAACTTTACCGCATCGATATAATCCAGATTTTCGGCGCGCTTGATAAATCCGATCACATCTCCGCCGACACCGCAGCCGAAGCAGTAAAACGACTCCGTTTGGGGATAAACCGTGAACGAAGCGGTTTTTTCGCCGTGAAAAGGGCAAAGCCCCACCAAATTGCGGCCTCTTCTTGTTAAATGAACATAATTTGAAACCACGCCCGTAATATCGTTTCTCAAACGCAGCTCCTGCAAAAAATCATCGGGCAAAGCCAAAAGACCACAACCTTTTCAACAAAATGCAATTTATACCCGAAAGCGTTAAGATTCGGCAATTTTTTCTTATATCGGTTTTGATCTTAACCGAAAGTATCATTTTAACAGTTATCTTGATTTATAGTTTTTTCGATTTCGCTGAGGGGAATTTATCGATCTTTTCCGCTTTGTTCCGTCAGCGACTCCCTAAAGGGATTAGGCTTCGCCGTCACCGGCTCTGCCTTTGGAAACCGCAAGCCTTTGAAAAGGCTTGAGCGAAACTTTAATAGGCTTCGCATCGCTAATAAACTTTAATGGCATAACTATAACTGTTTATCAAAAAAATCAAATTCCCAAATTGTCAAACAGCTCCTTTGAGCTGTCAAAACGAGATTTTTCTTTAAACGGAGCAACTATCTCGGCAAGCTCCGGCGACAGCTCGTACAGAGTGCATCCGGTGATCCTGCACCAGGACTCCAGCACCTTGAGAGCCATACTTTTGTTGTTCGCTATCGGCGAGATCAAACCGAGCTTGATAAAATCCACTCCCTCCATCGGGAACGGCATAAGCTCGCTTATCAGCATTACCAGAGCGGTGTAGTCCTTGTATTCTTCGCCGAGTCCGTAATTCTGCTGACTTTCGTTCGCCATTTTTTCAAGCGGAAGCTTTTCTCTGAAAAGCTTAAGAACCTTGCTGCGATAAAAAGAGTCCTTGACCAGCAGTCCGCAGTTATGGAAATTTTTATCAAAATCCTTGACCATTTGTTCATAGATCTGTTCGGGATTATAGATATTCAGATACTTAGCAAGAGCAAACGCCCTGCCGTTTCTCAGCTCCTTGCGGATAAGTCTTTTTGACGGTTCGCTTTTAAGAATAGCGTCGCATTTTTCCTTCAAGGCTTCGAAACGCTTGTCGTAATCGATATCTTCAACAATATAATAGACCGTTTTCAGAATATCAACGCTGTATCTGTGTTGGCTTACCTGATCAAGATAATCCGACAAGATCTCTTCCGCACCGTGAACGATCCCTATACCCTCAACGGGACCCTCGTCCAGAAGACTGAAGATCACGGCAGAGATCGCAGCGAACTCTTTGTTTGAGAGGTCGCCTTTGAGCATTTGAGCCATATCGGTTCTTCTGAAAACAGGCACAGCGGAATAGCCGCTCATAACGTTATTTTTGATCCCCTCAAAAATCATCCAGTTTTTGATCTCGTCATCGTCGGGAATAAGTCTTTCGACCGCATGGATCCTGCCCCAGCCGTGGGTTTTCTTTGCAATGGCAAATATCTCGCTGTTAGCATTTCTCCAATTAGTGATAATATTAAACAACAAAAACAGTGTAAACTCTTCACACAGCCCGAGAGTACGCATAAAATCCTTCATGCCGTCGCTCGGCTCGGAGAATATCTCCATAATTTCAAAACCGAATTTGACAAGCTCCACATCTGCGCCCGTCAGGCACTCAGTCGCAAAATTATACAGATTGACAGGATCGATCCAATCGGTGTTATCCATAATATAGCCCTCGAACTCATCAATCGAACCGATAGCCGAGTTCGTTTCGGAAAAAAGCTCCAATGTAAGAAAAGCTGCGTCCAGGTCGCCGTCACTCACCTCATGCATCAATTGATCAATAAGCAGCAAAGAATCTTCGCTTACGTGCGAGCGACCGATATGATACAGTGTTATCCCGTCGAAAGCGCCGTCGAAATATTGTACTTCAACAGACTTGTCGCCGGTTTGCGGCTCATAGTACGAAGCCAGCGAAAAGCTTTCGGGCAGTTCGTCGTCAACGAGATTTTCCTTGATTATATCATATATAGCCTTGTCCAACATCATGTTCCTCCCTTCTGTTTTTTATAAGACAGAATGAAATTTTATTAAAAAACACCTTTAA
This sequence comes from uncultured Ruminococcus sp., assembly GCA_902773245.1. Taxonomy (GTDB): domain Bacteria; phylum Bacillota; class Clostridia; order Oscillospirales; family Acutalibacteraceae; genus RUG592. The sequence goes on along the minus strand of CACYDY010000237.1, from coordinate 161 downwards.
AACAATTCCCTTATTTATATTATACGCAAAAAATTCTTAAAACCCTTTTTTACTCAAAAAATAACTTTTATCGTTTGATTTTTTATAATTTTATAATTTTCTTATGAATTAGCCGAGCGGAAGTCAACTCACTGCTGCAAGATGTTTGGCGGCAGTACCTC